>CAZVVF010000231.1:0-6496 GCA_964630575.1 uncultured Burkholderiales bacterium
ACCGGTAGCTGAAAAGACTCAACCACCCTATCGATCAGGGGAATTTGGCTCGCCAAGTCGTTGGGCATCTCAGCGCGGTTGGCCTTGTAATCGGCATTCTCCCGGTGACGGAACGAGCCGCCCGGTGGGTCAAAAACAACAGCGGCGTAGTCGGGCTTCTTCTTTTCCAGAAGTCGACCCAGCATGGTCACAAATCCGTAAACAGCGTTGGTCGGCTGCCCGCTTGATGTGGCGAAGTGGGCAGGGATGGCATAGTAGGCCCGAAACATCATATTGCTACCGTCGATAAGGACAAATCTCTTCATAGCGAAGGGCCTTTGTGCCCCATGCATCGAGCACCTGTCGTTTGGCCTCGGCCGAGACGGGCATAACGGTAGGAGGGTCACTGTGAATACCGTCCTGAGTCTGAAAGACGTTTCTAAAATCTATCCGATGGGTGAGCTCGAGGTACGGGCTTTGGACCACGTCTCCCTGGAGGTCACTCGGGGCGAACTGCTCATGGTTTTAGGTCAGTCGGGCTCCGGAAAGAGCACTCTCCTCAACGTACTCGGCGGGATGGACCGCCCCACCTCGGGCGAGGTGACCTACTACCCACTCCCGGAAGGCTCCAAAGCCCTTCGCTTGGACACCGCTCGCGACTCGGTGTTGACCAAGTTTCGGCGAACCTATGTGGGATTTGTCTTCCAGTTTTTCAATCTCATCCCAACTCTCACCGCTCTAGAAAACGTTCAAGTCGCAACGGCCCTCAACTCAAGGCCCGGACCCTTCAACGCGAAATCGTCGCTCGATGTGGTTGGGCTCGGAAATCGTGGGGACCATTTTCCCTCCCAGCTCTCAGGAGGACAACAACAGCGTGTCGCTATCGCCCGAGCGCTCGCCTCCAACCCCGAGCTTCTGTTGTGCGATGAACCGACGGGGAACCTGGACTCCGAAACCGGTGAGCAGGTCCTGACTCTGCTCACTCGGGTTCATCGGGAGTTTGGCAAGACGGTGCTGATGATCACCCACAATCCCGAATCCATCAGGATCGCGGACCGAGTGGTGGAACTCAAGGACGGAAAGGTCGACAGTATACGGGCCGGGGCCAGCCGCCCAGCGGACGCGCCGTGACCCTGCCCACCACACTATGAACCGTCAACTCTTCAAAAAGCTCCTGCGCGACCTATGGCGACGGAAGGGAAGCTTAGGCGCGCTCTCCTTCGTGTGCACCATAGGCATAGCGTTTCTGGTCTCGATGTTTGGGGTCTACTACGATCTGCGGGATTCCCGGGATCGATTCTACCGAGACTACAATCTGGCCGACTTCCAGATCGTGGTCAAAGCCGCTCCGGAGAATATCCTTGCCCCACTCTCGAATATGCCCGGGGTCGATCGACTCGAAGGCGGCGTACAACTCGAAGGCCGGGTGGAGGTCGAGGGGTTCCCCGACCCTGTTCAAGCGACCCTGGTAGGAGTGCCGCGTGAGGGCAAAGTTTTCAATCGACTCCTGCCTCTTTCCGGCGGAGAGCTGCACACCCTAGAGACCGATCAAGCCTACGCCTCGTCAGCCTTCTTTCGAGAGCACGACCTTCACTCTGGAAGCGAACTCTCGGTCATTTTGCTCGGCCAGGAACAGACCGTGACCCTAGCTGGCAGCGTCCAGTCGCCGGAATGGGTCTATGTCCTAGCCCCTGGGGGCGGCCTCGCCCCGGACCCCCTGCGCACGGCCGTCCTCTTTATGCCGCTGCGACAACTTCAGCAGGCTGGTGAACTGGAGAACTCCTACAACCTGATTATGGGACGCTTTTCCAGTGAGGTTCGAGGTAAGCCTGAGCTGGAGCGAGAGGTGCTGAAGCGGCTCAAGGAGGAGCTCGATACCTACGGCGTCACCAGCTCTCTGCCCCGCTCTCAATTCCTCAGCGTTCAGTTCTTAGAGAGCGACATCGTGGGGCTAAAAGTCAGCGCTTCGGTCATGCCCACGCTGTGCTTGATCATCGTAGCTGTGGTGCTGAATGTTGTGATCGGGCGCTTGGTGGCTGGACAGCGGACAGTGGTCGGCACACTCAAGGCCTTGGGCTACCCCACCGCAGCGATAACCTTTCACTATTTGGGCTTCGGCATTGCCGTAGGGTTGGCAGGAGCCGTCTTCGGCACAGTCTTGGGACTATGGCTGCAGCGCGGTCTGCTGTCGCTCTATCGCACCGTCTACGAACTACCTATCGATCAGCCCGGATTCTACCCTCAGCTGATCGGTGTCTCGGTGGGCTTGTCCCTGTTGTTCGCCATTTTGGGTACAGCCTTTGGTGTACGCTCGGCAACTCGACTCGCACCGGCTACGGCCATGCGACCGCCACCACCCGAAAAAGGCGGGAAGATCCTCCTAGAGCGCGGTCCTGGAGCCTACTTATGGAAGTTCCTGCCGTTCTCGCTCAAGCTCATCCTCAGAGCCATCTTCAGAAATCCCTTTAGAAGCCTGGTGACCTTCGGTTCTTCCTTTATTGCCACCACGATCATGGTCGAGTCGCTGGCCACTGGAAGCGCCATCAAAATCCTCATAGACCGGGAGTTTCGCCAAGCTCAGAATCAAGACGTCACGATCCTTTTGCGCGAACCTCGCAATGCCGTTTCCATCGCTCACGAATTCGAGTCTCTCGCCGGGGTCGAAATCGTTGAGTGTCACCTCAACTCCCCCGCCCTGCTCAGAGGCGTCAGGTCCAAAGGTCGGTCGATGGAACGCGAAGTCCTGTTGCAAGGCCTATCTGCCAACCCGCAACTAGAGAACCCCCTCCGTCTCTCCCCCTCCCTGGCTGGAAGTTTGCAAGACTCCGGCGACGGTATCTATCTCGCGCGCAAGTTGGCCCAAGTCTTGGACGTTGGAGTGGGCGATGAGGTTGAGATCGAAATGCGCAGTGGGACTCGCCGAACCCTGAAATCCCATGTCGCTGGGTTAGTCGACACCTCACTGGGCTTGGGCGTCTATCTCCAGGCTGGCGTCTTATCCCGGATGCTCGGAGAATCGAATGTCACAAACAAGATACTGCTGACCGTCGACCCTGAAGAGCGCGATCGACTCGTCGCTGAGTTTCAGCGTCGACCGGAGGTTCTCAATGTCACCTGGCGAGCCGACTCCCTGAGACAGATGGAAAGCACTCTGCAGCAGAACCTCGGCACCATGCTGAGTGTGATCGTCGTGTTCAGTGGATGTCTGGCCTTTGGGGCCGTTCTGAACACCGCTCTGGTAGCGCTCTCAGAGCGAGAACGAGAGGTCGGTACCCTTCGCGTCCTGGGTTACACCCCTCTTTCTGTGACCGCCATCTTCAGCGGAGAGAGCTTTCTTTTGAATAGCTTTGGTGTCATCGTGGGATGGTTCGGTGGAGCCGGACTGACCTATCTTGTGACCAAGGCCTACGATACCGAGATCTTTCGCTTTCCGTTCGTCATCGAAGCCTCGAATATCGCCGTTGCAACAGGCGTCATGCTCCTCTTTCTGCTGGCCTCTCAGTTGGTCTTAGGTTTTATTGTCCGAGGCCTGAACTGGCTTGACGTACTGAAGATTCGAGAGTAGCTTGACTTGAGACCATGACGTCAAAAAGACACTCAAAAACCCTTTTGCACCATTGGGCGTTGCTGCTATGTTTCGTTCTCACTGGGTGCTCCAAACCGGTGGTAGTCAAGACCGTAAAGGCCGACAATCATCGCCTGGAAGTCAGCTTCACCGAGCGAGCAGAAACACTGCTGAGACAAGATTTTCCCGTCTCAATGCCGGTGGCAGGTCGCATCAGTCGCATCGATCTCGAGGTTGGTGACCCCGTTAGAAAGGGCGAACTCCTAGCTCGCATAGACGTCATACCAACCCAACAAGAGATCGAAGCCCTCCGTGCTGGTGTGGAGATGACAACGTCGCGCCGGGAATTGACCGCTGACATCAGCGTGGAGCAAGCCGAACTCATTCAGGCCAACAAGAGGGTCGAATCGATCCTGGCTGAGACCGCTCGAATTCAGCCAGCCATCGATGCTGCTACAACCGCGCTCAGCAACGCTCAGACGGAACAAGCTCGCGTCGACAGACTGATCGCGGCCGGTGCGCTTCCGGGACGGGACGCCGAGGCGACTCGGCTGGCAACCGATCAGGCCGAGTCCGTCTTGGCTGCGCGCAAGGCCGAAGCTGAGATCCTCACAGCCAGGCTCGCCGAAGCTCGCGCCGGCGCCGCCTCGGTTCAAGCCAGACTGAACAAAAGGCTCGCCGAAGCCAAGTCCCAGGCGGCCCAGGTTAGCGAAGCCCTGGCCAGAAAGAGCCAGGCCGATTATACCTTGCAAAAGAGCCGGGTTGTATCCCCCATCGACGGAGTGGTTCTCGCGCGGTTCGAGCGAGGACCGAAGGAACTGCCAGCGGGGGCACCCCTGCTCAGCTTGGGACGTTTGCAAGACCTGGAGGCCGAATGTGAGGTTCTGAGTCAGGATGCCCTGCGCATCTCACGCGGAACTCCGGTATTTCTCGATGCTGGAGTCGCCTTTTCCGAACCGATCCGTGGAGAGGTGAGACTCAAGGAACCCCTGGGCTTTACCAAACGTTCGAGCTTGGGAGTGGAGCAACAGCGAGTTCGAGTGAGAATAGGCCTGATCGATCCTCCCCGAGGCTTAGGCGCTGGCTACGAACTGTGGGCCCGCTTCCAGCTGCGCGAGAAAACGACTCTCAGTCTTCCCCGATCGTGTTTCGTTCGCTTTGGCCAAGAGTATCGCGTTTGGAGAGTGACCGGCGACAAACTCGAGTTGGTCACAGCAGAGATCGGTCTCAAGGGGAACAACTACTGGGAACTTCTGGGAACGACCATTGAGGCTGGTGACCTGGTCGTCAGCAAGCCCAGCGATGAACTCAGCCCCGACCTCGTCGTTGAGGTCGAAAGCGAACCCACGAGCGACTCGTAGCGCCGCTGATAAGCTCCTTTTCAGGACTCTTTCATGAACTCTTGGTAGTTTAGGTTTAGGAGAGACTCGTGAACAGCACTATCAAATATTATAGCGGTTTCGAACAGCCACAAATATCTTATAGAATCGGTGCAGGAGCTTTTCGCAGCAAAAAGATGAGTCAGGTTGGCCCTGGACGCTCGCCTGGAGAATGGCTGTGGCAAGTTGAAGTATCGGCATCCCCAGGCGCGAGCCTTCAGTTCTTCTTCAGTGACCAGAACGGTCGCGACCCTCAAAGACGTTACTACGAATCCTCCTGGAACCTGACCTACGTTTGTGACGGCGGCGTCTACAACTACCAGCCTCAACCACACGGCAGCAAGGTCGCCCCCTCTGAGAAGGCCTACGACTTGTCTCGCCTACCGGTCTTCCACTCTGAACTCCTCAGCCGCGAATTGACCTATCGGGTCTACCTTCCCAGAGGTTACCGTCAGCACTTCTCTCGCCGCTACCCTGTTCTCTATATGTTGGATGGGCAAAACATCTTTGAAAATGCTGGATTCGGGTCTTGGCAGGCCAAGGAGTCTCTCGACCGATTGATCAAGAGAGGCCAAGTCGCCGAGATCATCGTGGTCGCCATCGACAGCGGCTCGACCCGACACCAGGACTACGTCCCACCAGAAGACGGTGGACAGGCCGACGTTTTCGCAAACTTCTTAGCCAACGAATTCAAGCCTCACATCGACCAGAGTTTTCGAACCAAGCCCGACCGAGACAACACCGGTCTCTTGGGTTCCTCACTGGGAGGCGTGATGAGCCTCTACGCCGGCTGGAAGTACTTTCACAAGTTTGGACGAGTTGGCTCTATGTCCGGCTCTTGGTGGCTCAAAGGCTTTCGTGACTCGCTTCAAGGTCAAAGAAAGCGTCCCCTGACAGTGTACTTAGACTCGGGAGACTCCGGTGTCGCCTCGGACTGTGTCCAGCAGACCGGATTGGTGCGCTCGATTCTGGAGAAAATTGGTTTCGAGTTGGGCTCGGACCTCCACCACGGAGTGGGGAGAATGCACGAGCACAACGAGAGCGCCTGGAGCAAACGATTGCCGTCGGCTCTGAGGTTTCTCTTCCCGGCGATCTAAGCCAGCCGTCTTTTACCGCCTATCGAGAGCACGATTGAGCGCCGTGGCACGATCGGCCATCTCGCGGTCCTGACTGTCCAGTTGCAGCCATCGGTGGGCGACCCTCAAGGCGTCATCGAAAAACTCGTACTTCTCGAAGATGACCGAGGCCCGCCAGAACATTTCCCGCAACTCCGCCAGAGGTCTCCGCTCTGACAGCAGGACCTCGCCCAAGAGTTCGTAGGCCGACGCCGCATCTGAGGGCGCGCTGTTCACACTCGCGTAGAGAGCCTCCACAGCCAGTTGCTTGTTCCCCATCAAAAGGTGGGCTTGACCGATTCCCAAACTCGTCTCCCAGCGCCCGGGTGAGAGTCGCTCGCTCACATCGAAGTACTGCAGGGCCAACTCCGGAGACTGTATCTCCAAGTAGTGGTCCCCGTAGGAGAAGTAGATGTCGGCCTTGAGGGGCTCGATAAACGCAGCCACCCGGTCGGCCG
>CAZVVF010000232.1:0-5919 GCA_964630575.1 uncultured Burkholderiales bacterium
GCGGAGCCGCCGGGTGGTGTGACGATCCTCAGCAATCTCTGGTCCGAGACCTCGTATCGAACTTCGGCAAGATGCTCGGTGCCGAAGGGCTCCCATCTCTGCGCGCTGGATACGGAGTGGACGCGATCGACTTCGGCCGGGTCCACTCGCTGGATGAGCAAGCGGGGGTTCGAACTGTTGGTTTTGAGGGTATAGGCGGCGGCCACATCGGAGCGGATTATTTCCAGAGCGGCGTGGGCGCCAGCCATCACTCGATCCTTGGTGCTGGATTGCACGGTGGCACGGGCGTAGCCGCGAAGCGTGTAGGCGGTGGCACTCAGAACTATGCTCAATATGAGAGCCACAAAAAGGGCCTCGAGGACAGTGACACCTGAACGCTCATGATTTCTCATCACTCCTGGTTCCTCCAGTCGGTCTCGCTGATTCTGATTTGACGCGCACGGCGGTAGTAGGAGAGCACCCTCATGCGAACTCGTCCTCGAATCGGTCGCCAACCGCCCGGGTGAGGATAGGTGTTGCGAAATACGACCCGCCGCCCTGTCCGACTGGTGTCTGGAAGATCGTGATCGATGATTCCGTTCCCCCCCTGGCCAGGTCCCATCTGAGCTGGAATCACATACCACTCAAAGCAGACATCGGGTATCACGTTTCCGTCAGCATCCTTGAGCGAGGCGCTGAGAACCTGGGTCTCGTCGGGCCCAAGTTTGTCTTTCATACCGTTAGGGAATTTTATCTCTAGAGCGTGCTCAGCTAGGATTTCGCGAGGAGGATCACCCACCAAGCTGGTGATCGAGATTTTGTCCGTAGCGTCGGCAGACCAGGCCACTCTGACGGTCACCTTTCGGAAGGAACGAGTGAATTTTCTTTCTTTGCCGGATGCCGTCCAGCGCTGTTCCAGACTGGTGCAGGGCGAGAGTGTTTCATGGTTCTCCTGTAACACGGTCACGGTATAGCTAGAATCGTAGGGGTCTTTGTAGGGTGTGCCTGGATAGGTGGAGTCCCAGTTGTTGTCATAGTTGTTCGGGTCTCTCGCCCAGGCCTTCACATCCTCCATGGTCCTGGCGGCGATCCTGGATGCCGTTAGGCGCTTTTGCGCTAAACTGTTGTACTGCATCGACACCTGAAACAACCGAAAGATCAGCAAGAATCCTGCGAACAGCAGAAACATGGATATCAGCAGCTCCACCAGCGTACTGGCTTTGTTAGCGCGTATTCGAATGACTGATCACATCCTTCGATTTGTGAGTAAGCAACTGAAAATCGACAGTGGCTCCGTCCCATACCCGTATACGGTAGAGCTTGTACGGATGATCAAGATCCTTGGCGGATTGAACGATAACAACGTTGCTGTTGGAAGTGAATTTGGGCTTAAAACTATGCTTGCCGGAAGAGAGAGAGTCGAGCGAGTCGATGGTGGGAGGCCAACTCGAGTTGTCCAGGTACAAGATCTTGACCCTGTATTTGCCCTCGCTGTTGGGATCGCAGGCTACCGCGATTTTGTGTCCACCCGGCGCGAAGTCAAGAGCGATGACGTCCTCGGCCTCGGAGAGTAGCTCGATGGGAGGATTGGCGTCCGTGTCGGGCAGGTAGTTTGGAGAGGATGAGTTGTCGTAGGGAGCGAGGGGGTTGACGGCCACCAGATACAGGCCGCACTTGCCGTCCCCATCGTTGTCCGCCCGGAACAGAATCACACCGTTGCCGGCAATGTTGCTGCTGCACCACTGAGCCTCTTGAATGTTCCATCTCAAGCCATTTCCGTCGGTGAGAAGTCCAGTACCGCCTGGATCTTGCCCGTTGATGCGACGATACTTTGCCGAAGATGGAGCGGCCTCTTGGATGACGAGGCTGTCTCCGTCGGTCTCTTCCAAGGTGTAACAGAGATAGTCGCCGGTTGGGTCCCAACTAGCAGGATACTGTTTTGTGGTCACACCGAAGGCGAGTTCCTGTATGGTGGAGCCCTGTCGCACACTCTGAAACCGAAGCCCGTAGACGCCATTTCGGTTCCCGTCTCGAAGAAAGGCGATCCGATTGCCGTCTGGAGAGAAGACGGGAAATTGCTCATCCACGTTGGGAGTATCGGTGAGATTATAGATGTATCGACCGTCGGCTGTGCTGATGTAAATGTCGGCCGTGTCGAGATTGCCGTTGACCGTGGAGCTGAAGGTGAGGTAGGCGCCGTCGGGAGACCAACAAGGATTGTTCTCGTTGACTCCTATCACATCGGTCACCTTGTTCACACTGGTTCCGTCCAGATTCATAGCGTACACGGCATCGGTCCAGTCACCGGAGGCGTCGTTGTAGAGTCGCGTGGCGAAGGCGAGCTTGCCCTTGCTAAGGCCCTTTCTCAGAGATGGACTGAAGGAGTCTGAACCTGTCACCAGAGACGTCCCGTCTGTGATGTCGACTTCAATCTTCCACATCTCGCTGCTCACGGCCGTGGCCGGGATCAAAAAGCTCGTGTAGGATCGCCACTCGCTGGCGCTGGGGTCCCAGGTCATTGGCGCCCATCCATTCCTGTCCCCAACTACGGAGAAATCGCCCTCATCGGGGGTGCTGCGAAAACGACAATAAAGCTGGTCGCCGTCGGGGTCAGTGGCGCTGAGTTGGATACTGATAGGAGCAAAATCGGTCATTCTGTCGGAATTGTTCCGCTCGGGGTACAGCTGAGCAAAGGACTCGGAAACACCGTAAGTATTGGATTTGTAGATCTCTGGGTTGGTGGCCGGTGCCAGCTTCAGGTGGGAAATCACCGGGTCGGAATTCCCCGCAGCCGAGCCGGGGACTGTCGAGGCGATCGCTGGTAGGCTGGCGGGTCCCGCCCCCGAGAGTCCTTCGGCACCGGTCTTGACGCTGACCTCTCCCACTGGCGATACGGTAATGGTGTAGGGGTCGGTGGCGCTAGTTGCTGTTGTTCCGGAGTGGTTCAAACCAAGGGCGGTGAGGATGTGAAAGCTGGAATGAAAGACTGGAAGGCCATTGGAGCGCACCCGACCGGTGGGAGTGAAGATCAGAGCGTTGTCGGTGAAGCCGGCGGGGAGCCACCTTACCGGGTCGAAGGTATCGGCCACGTCTCCGGTCGGGGGATCGCCGGTCACTTCGCTTCCATTGTAGCGGCCGACAAAGATAAACGCGTCGGCCAACTCGTGGCCCAGCGTTCTGGAGCGGTAGAATTCGCCCTTTTCACGTCCCTCTAGAATATAGAAGGAACGCGTACACGGAGTGGTCCCTCCGTCGGTGGGAAACACCATGGCTACGGGGTAACCCTTGGCCATGGCTCTGCGACGGGTGGCCCTTATCTCTTCGGCCAGGACATCGGCCGTGCCACGGGCCTTCGCACGCTTTTGCGCCCCGCCAAAGTTCCCCAAACTCAGTCCGGCCAAGATCGCAAGAATCCCCACCGCCACGACGAGTTCCAACAGCGAAACGCCCCGCCGATTTCGTTGATTCCTTGCTCTCATTCGGTCATCATCGACACTCTTCGTCGATTCCATGCACACGGCTCCCCTGTACAAACTAGCAGAAAACGCCTCTCCAAACCAGCGATGAGGTGGTCCAGGCCGCTCTCCTTTTCTCCGGCCTTCTTGTCGATGAATCAACAGGAAACTGCCGTGCAGAAGTCTCTTCAGGCAGTCTAGCGGGAGCTGCTTTGAGAGTTTCTTTGAATGTGGCTTTCGTTTGGTGTTGAAGGGCTCAGGCGGCGGACAGAAAAATACTCCTATTACAGCTTTGAAGACCCTTTTTGCCAGTACTGATCCCAACAGCTTCCGATGTGACCCTTCTACCCTGGCTCTCTTCACCAAGCAACTCGCCGTGCTGGTGGGTTCAGGCGTTCCTCTTCACGAAGCCCTGGAATCGCTGGTTGACCGAGAAGACAGGAGCACCATCGGGAGTCTTATCGTTCCCGAGTTGGGATACGCTGTGGCCAGCGGGCATCGATTCTCTGCAGCACTCAGCCGTTTCCCGCAGGTCTTTCCCAAAACCTACACCGCGTTGATACGCGGCTCCGAAGAGTCCGGTCAGATGGTTGCTGTTTTGGAGGCGCTGAACACCTGGCTCGAAGCTCAGAACCGTATTCGCATGCAGGTGAAGAAGGCTCTGACCTACCCGGTCTTTGTCATCGTTCTCACTACCGCCCTGACCTTTGCCCTGTTCAAGTTCTTCGTCCCTCAGATTCTGAACACGGTGGTAGAACTCGGAGCCGAGCTACCTCTTCCCACTAGAATGCTGATGGGGTTGGTGAGCCTGCTTGAATCCCCCCTTTTCTGGTTTCTTATGCTCAATCTCGTCGCTTGGGCCATTTGGTACCTGCGCAGTGAGAATGGCTACAGGCAGTTTCTCTCTTTTTGCCACACCCTTCCCGTGCTGGGCCCCATCCTACAGATGTCCAATGGGGCCAAGTACGCCATGAGCCTCTCCATGTTGCTCGGCTCAGGGGTCGGGCTTTTGAAGGCCGTGGCCCTGGCGGCGGAGGCCAGCGAGAGTCCCTTTTATCAATGGGATTCCAAGCGACTCCTTCGAGAGCTGACTGAAGGGCGGTCCCTGGGTGAGGCCCTGGAGGACTCGCCTTTCTATCCCTTACTTTTGATCGACATGGTGAAGGTCGGTGACGAGACCGGTCTGATGGTCAAGTTGCTAGACCGCTGTGCGGAGATGCTGGAGGAGGACACGCGTCATCGCCTAGACATTCTAGTGAATCTCTTGGAACCGCTGGTCCTGGGCACAGTCTCGGTGATCATTGGCTCCATCACGGTAGCCATCATGCTTCCCATGGCGAGCGTGCTCTCCGCTCTATAGGGCTTGGACCGTGTCAGGAGTTTGCGTCGCCATAGGCGTAGGCTTCCTCATACAGGCTCAGCAGTTCCGGGCTGGGCTCCAAGCCGTACTCGTCGGAGAGTATCTTGTGGCACTGCTCATACTGCTGAATGGCCCGCGTGAAATTGCCCGAACCGATAAAGGCTCTCATGGCATACTCGTGTCCGGTTTCGATGGATGGGTCCAACTCCAAGAGTCTTCGTGCCGCCTCCAAAGCTCCCGAGTAGTCCTCAAGCTGGAGACAGCTATGGGCCAGGTTCTTCAGCCCCTCGCGCTGGCGCATCGAAATCTGCTCTCGCTTCAATTCCGCCCACTCCTGTCGGTACCCCTCCAGATAGGGGGCCGTGCAGAGTTCGGCCATCTGGGAAAGGAGGGTCCTGGATTTCTCCCAGTCCTGGGACCTAAAAGCGCTGTTTCCACTCTCCAGCAGGCTCTCAAACTCTTGCAAGTCGTGCCAATGCAGAATCTTGGGATTGAGTCGAAGAGACTCCTCTCTTCTCTCTAGCAAGTTCTTGAGACTGGGCTCGTCACCGCTCACGCACTTCCTCAGAATGGAGGTTGCCCAGTACAGATTCTGCTTCCCTTTCTCCTTGGATTTGTTGGGCCAAAAGTGCTCGATGATCACATCATCCGACTCATAGGCTCCCCATTGAGAAGCCAAATAGGCGAAGTAGTAACGGACTTTCTTGGTTCTCCAATTCTTGTCAGGTACCGCTTCGGTACCTCGAGAAACCTGAAAAACTCCGAAGGACCGGCAGCGGATAACCGGTGTCTCGGAAACCACCGACTGAGCCCCTTTCAGCGCGGAAGCTCGTTTGGCGATCTCGGCATCGCGGTCCAACATCAACTCTTCGACCAGCGTTGTGGGTACCTGACCGGAGTTGCTCTCGAGTCCGGCGAGGAACGCTCGCTTCTCCTCGTTGCTCGCCTGTCCGGTCCTCAAGTAGGCGAGTAGACTGGGGGCCAAGCGACCCAGTAGGCGCATGACGGCACGGATGTTGTCCTCGTCCTCTAGCCTACTCAGCAATCTGAGGCTGGCTGGCAACAACCACACAGCGGCTTCCATGACCTCCTCAGAGTAACGGGGTTGAACCAAGGCGGAAAGAA
>CAZVVF010000232.1:5929-6495 GCA_964630575.1 uncultured Burkholderiales bacterium
TTCAACTTCTTGGGGTTGGGTTGGTGCCCGAGATCGGTCATGGCGATAGCCGCCAGGGCTACGCTGCCATCGAAACGCAGATTCCCAAGTTCTTGAATCGCTTCCCTCAATATGGTCGAGGCGTCCTGGCCGGATTGATATATCAAAAGACCGCCGGCCAACAGGGTGGTGGCGCACGATACCGGACCCTGCCCTCGCGCCTCCTCGATCGTTTTGCCTACAAGCTGGGCTACAGCTTCCCTGTTCCCTTCGTTCAGCTCCAGTTGAGCCTGGCCCAGCAGGGCATTGATGCGCAGTCTGCCGACGCAGCGGGCTCCGAGTTGTTCGAACGCCTTGCGCGCCTCGGTCACTCGTCCCATCTCAGACAACGTATGGGCCAGCGACAGGGCGCTTCGCAAATGCTCTTGTTCACTGCCGTGCCGGCGCTTGCCGGAGCCACCCTCTCGATACTTCTGATAGAGTTCTAGCATCTCCGGACAGACCTCAAGCTCGGCAAGCTCGGTGGCTGGGACCGGATTGTCGGAGTCCCAGTCTTCGTCGACCACTTCCAGAGCAAAGTTTACGAT
>CAZVVF010000233.1:0-6491 GCA_964630575.1 uncultured Burkholderiales bacterium
TTTGAGTTCGGCAACGATGGCGTCGAGGTTGTCCTCGGTGATCGCCGGGTCGAGCCCCCTGAGTCCATCGTTGGCTCCGGTGACCAGCAGAACCGCCTGGGGCTCGGTTTTGAGGACCCAAGGCAAGCGCGTTCGAGCCCCGGATGAGGTTTCGCCGCTGAGACCGGCGTTGATAACCTGCCAGGGCATCCCAGCGGCCTGAAGCCGGGCTTGGAGTTGGGCCGGGTATGCCTCGTTGGGCTCCACGCCCAGCCCTTCGGTGAGGGAGTCTCCGAGGGCCGTTAACTTGAATGAGGCACTCGATGAGGCCGATGGAGTCTCTGGGGGTTGGGGCTCTGTGGTTTTCTGTTTGCAGCCCGAAAGAATTGCCAGAGCCGATAGCAATAGGAATAGCCCCAATAATCTCTTCAACGTTGTCAATCCTTTCGCGCTTCTACTCTTTGGCAGCCTCAAGGGCTTCGGGGGTCGGCCAGTTCTGTTGTTTGAGTTCGTCGACGAGTACTTTCATGACCCGACCGATCTGATCCCGAGACTGACGCCAACGGTCGAGACCGTGACCGCTGGGGTCGGCTAGGCCGACGTGGTAGCGGCGGGTCTGGCCTGGAAAGAGCGGGCAAGAATCGTTTGCCGAGTCGCAGACGGTGATGACCGCATCGAGTGTCTCGGGATCCGGGATCTCCTCGATGGTCTTAGACCAATGCGAACTGAGATCGATTCCGATTTCAGCCATGACCTCGATGGCGGGCGCTTTGACGATGGTCTTTTCGCTGCCACCGGACAAAATCTCGGCTGGCACTTGAGCATCGAGACACAGCTTCCTCAACCAGCCCTCGGCCATTTGGCTGCGAGCAGAGTTGTGGGTGCACAGTACTAAAATTCGTATCACGTTAACTCCCTTTGGCATAGTAGCGGTCGCGCAGCCAAAAGGCCACGTTGACCAGGGCGATGAGGGCTGGAACTTCCACGAGCGGTCCAATGACACCGGTAAAGGCCTGACCGCTGTTGATTCCAAAGACTCCTATGGAGACAGCGATGGCTAGTTCAAAGTTGTTGCCAGCCGCTGTGAAGGCAATGGAGGCGTTTTTGGAATAATCAGCGCCCAGAGCGCGCGCCACAAAGAAGCTACAGAGGAACATGAGGATGAAGTAGATCAGCAGTGGAATCGCGATTCGCAGAACGTGCATGGGCAGTTCCATGATCAGACCACCCTTGAGGCTGAACATGACCACGATGGTGAACAGCAAGGATAGCAGCGTAATGGGGGAGATGGCTGGGACGTATTTGTTCTCGAACCAGTCCAGACCCTTGAGCTTGATCAGGCCATATCGGCTCACCACACCGGCGAAAAACGGAATCCCCAAATAGATTCCTACCGTTTCTGCGATCTGGCCAATGGTGAGGTTGATATCCATGCCCTTGAAGCCCACGAGGGGCAGCATGACGCCGATGAAAAACCAGGCGTAGACACTGTAGAGGAGTACCTGAAAGACGCTGTTGAGCGCCACCAGGCCAGCAGCGTATTCCCGATTTCCCTCGGCCAACTCATTCCAGACAATGACCATCGCGATGCAGCGAGCCAGCCCGATCAGGATCAGGCCTATCATGTATTCCGGGTAGTCCGACAGCAGCGTGACGGCCAGGCCAAACATCAGGATCGGGCCCACGATCCAGTTGAGAAACAGGGAAGCACCAAGCACCTTTGTGTCCCGAAAGACCTCCCCCATCCGGTCGTAGCGAACCTTGGCCAAAGGGGGGTACATCATTAGGATCAGGCCGATGGCCAATGGAATGTTGGTGGTCCCGCTGGACATACCGCTGATGGTGGAGGCCACACCTGGGGCAAAGCGCCCCAAGGCGATGCCCACGGCCATGGCGCAGAAGATCCAGAGGGTCAGGAATCGGTCGAGAAAACTGAGTCTTTTACGGCAAGGAGGACTATCCATGGCTCTCCACCGGAACTGCTAGTCGAAGTGGCTCTATGTAGGCTCGGGAACTCAGCTTGAGGACCTCCGCCAAGCAGTCCGCTTCATGAGCGGCTCGCGAGGCCAGCACTGGGTCTTTGGTCCCTGAGGCCATGAGCGAGCGATTGACCACCCAGGCGTAGGGCTCGATGTCTGCACGACGCAGTTCGCTCTGGAGATTGGCGGCCTCATGAACCGGGGTCGGCTCGGCTAAGGTGACCAGTACGATTCGAGTGAATTGCGGGTCGCGCAGGCGTGGAAGCAGTTGGACGACCGCCTCCGGGGACCCCTCGACATTGCGTTTGACGTCGCGCGAGTAGGCCTCGCTGGCGTCCATCAAGAGAATGGTGTGGCCGGTTGGAGCGGTGTCGATGATGACATAGGAGTCTTGGCCTTCTTGCACGGCGTCGGCAAAGGCGCGAAAGACTGCGATCTCCTCTGTACACGGCGAGCGAAGATCTTCTTTGAGCAGAGCCAAGCCCTCCTCATCGAGGTTGGCTGCGGCTTTGCTCAACACATCGGCGGTGTAGCGCTCAATCTCACGCTCGGCGTCTATGCGGTCGACTCGCAGTTGTCCATCGACTTGCTCGATCAGATCGCCGGCCGGGTCCGTGGTGGTCAGGCGCACCTTGCAGCCTTGACCACTCAGCTTTCGAGCTAACTCCAGGGCTATTGTGGTTTTGCCTACACCACCCTTGCCCATGGTCATGATCACCCCTTTGCCCTGTTGGCGTAGTTCGGCGACGAGATCATCGAGACTGCCGAGACCTTCTGGCATCTCTGGTAGGGCCTGAACGGTTTCGACCTCGTTTTGCGGGTGTAGGAGTCCGCGCAGGGCGTCCAGGCCCACTAGATTGACCGCGAGCAAGGGGATCTGCCATCCTTTGACATCCTTGAGCTGCTCCTGTTGCATGGCGCGCAGGGTGACAGCGGTCGAGTCGAGGCTGTGCTCTCCCAGGACTCCATTGACCAAGAGTTCGATGTTGGAAATACCCATCTCACCGAGTTCGTGACGAGTGCGTTCCGCTTCACCGAGGCTGGAGCGGTCGGGTCGGGCCACCAACACCACCGAAGTTTGGCTGGCGTCGCCCAGGCGTTCAAGAGCCAACGCGTAGCGGGCCCGTTGCTCTTGCAGGCCCGCCAACGGACCGAGGCAAGAGGCTTCGGCTGTTGTGGTGTTCAGGTAGCCGCTCCAAGCGCCGGGTAAACTCAGCAGGCGCAGGGTGTGCCCGGTGGGGGCGGTGTCAAAGACGATGTGATCGTATTTGGAGGACAACTCCTCATCGGCCATGAGGCCGACAAATTCGTCGAAGGCGGCAAGTTCCGTAGTGCAAGCCCCCGAGAACTGTTCCTCCATGTTGCGAACCACAGCCGGTGGTAGAACGCCCCGATAAGGACCGACCACTTTTTCGCGGTAGGCTGCCGCGGCCGCGTGTGGGTCGAGGTTGCAGGCCCAAAGGCCACTGACCTCAGGAACGGGTAAGGGTTTGGCACTCAGTTTAAAACCGAACACCTCGTCCAGGTTGGAGGCCGGGTCAGTGCTGACTATCAGAACGCGTTTGCCGTTCTCGGCCAAGGCCATCGAGGTGGCGCAGGCCAGTGAGGTCTTTCCCACACCGCCTTTGCCGGTAAAAAAGAGAAAGTGTTTGTCTAGGGATTGCCACCACTTCATAGCTTGACCTACTAGCAACAGCTTCCACCGGAGCAACAACCTCCGTCTGAACTCGCAACAGGGCTTGCTTCAGCGGACAAGCCTACCCATTTGGCCAACTGTTGACGGGTTGGATAGGCGCCCTTGCAAACGATTTTGTCGTCCCAAACGAAGATCGGCAAAAATTCGTTTTCAGCTCCCATCTCGGCTAAAACTTGCGGATTTTCGGTGAAAGCTTTGACGTGGTCTTTGAGGTTGAAGCGCGTCACTTCGATGCCTTGCTCCTTGAGGAACTTGAGGTCGGCGACCAACTGGGTGAGATGAGGGTCGACATTGACTCCGCAGACTCCGGTAGAGCAGCACATAGGGGGGTCGAAGATTTGTAATGTAGGCATTGAGTTCTCCTTATCTGGGTTGGGTTTGGCGGAGGCTACTTCGGGAAGTAGGGGGTCCGGTAGAGGTGACGAGTTGAGGAATTTTTACCATCGCTTCTCGGAAGCTCTCTACAGGCTCGAGACTAGGGCGCGGAGCCTCCTTAGGGTGCGAGAGTCTAGGCAATAGCATACCCTCGGACCGTCGATCTCTCCTCGAATAACCATCGCCTCTTTCAAGACTTTCAGGTGCTGGGAGACGGTTGACTGAGACAAGGGAAGTTCGTCAACGATGTCACCACACACGCAGGTTGTTCGGCGGGCGAGTAGACGGATGATCTTGACCCGAGCCGGGTGCCCAAGGGCCTTGGCCAGAGTGGCTAACTCCTCGTCGGCCTCGGGGCCTTCGACGGGACGCAGATCGGGTTCAGCCGATTCACACTTTGGAATGCAGGATTCACTCTTCATCGTTGTTGTACGATAAAAGATGCCTGGTGATACGTCAAGCGAATTCGCTCGCATTTTGTCAGGAAAGTAAGCTTAGCCTTCTCTGAGGTAGGGGGCGGGTCTAGGGAAAATCACCTTGCGCCCAACCAACCATCCCAAAAGAGCGATGCCAAGGGCTGGTGCGATCAGCATCGCCAGGAGGCTCAGTCCCATTTCTGGGAAGGGCACTTTGAGTTGCCAGGAGCACACGATCTGGCTCACGACGACAGCCACGGTGAGCCCTAGTCCGGAACAGGTGGCTCCCAGGGTGAGGTTCTCCAGCCAGACGACTCGATTGAGAAAGCTGATGTCCGCACCCATCACTTTGTAATAGGCTGACTCGCGAGCTCTTCGTTGGCGTGCCGACCAGGTCGCACTGATCAGAATCAAGGCACCGGCAACGATCCCGCTCCACAAGAAGTACTGAACCAAGCCCACCATCTGAAAGAGGCGCTCGGCGATGAGTTTGATGGTGAGGCTCAAGTCCATGGAGACGACACCCGGAAAGAGCTTGGCTAGTTTCGTTTGCAGCGGCCCAACCTCGTCAACCGGGATTCTCACGCTGGCAAAGACCGTTCGGGGGGCGCCCTCTACAAGTTCCGGGGGAAAGAGCAGTTCAAATCGAGGCCTAAAGCCTTTTCGGCTGGACTCTCGGACGCTTGAGACGGTCGCCGAAACCGGTACTCCTTGGATGCCGAAGGTGAGTTGGTCGCCGATTCCCACGTTGAGAGCGTCGGCCATATCCTCGCGGATCGACACTTGATCGGGAGCCTCGCCTCGATAGAGTGACTCGCCCTTGAGGAGTGTGTCGTTGGTGGGCAACTCGCGAGTGGGACTGGCGTCCATCTTGCCTCGTCCATCCCGTTGCCAATACTCTCTTTTTCCGCTTCGGTCTAGGGGCTCTCCATTGATCTCGAGGACTCTGACCCGCATGTTCTGGAAGAGTTCCAAGGGCACGCCAACGGCCTCCTGAAAGCTCTCGACTTGGTCGGGTTGAAGGTCGAGAAAAATCAGATTGGGAGAATCCGGAGGCATGGCTTCGACCCAGGATTGCCGCAGGGCCGCTTCACACAGGATGGCGGTGTAGAGCACGGCGAGACAGGTGCTTATGATAAAGACGATGAGTTCACTCTTGGCTTCGGGCGAGCGCCAGGAACCGAGCGCTGTTCTCAAGGCCAGGCCTTTCGGTCTCTGTGCTTTCAAGGTTCTTACCGCAGCGCTTGAACACAATCCGCCTAAGATGGCCACCGCGGTCAGGGCGAGGCTGATGGTCCCGGCCTTTTTGAGATCGCCTACCAGAAAGAACAGCAAGGCCAAAAGAGAGACTATCAAAAGTAGAAGGAAAGCGGTACGGGTCCGGCCTGAGGGGCGAAAGGTCTCTTGTCTCAAGACCGCGCCTGGACGAATTTGGCTGGTTTCGTAAAGAGGCCAGGCGGCGAAGGCAAAGGCCACGACCGAGCACAGAACGGCCGATTCCATTGAGGCCAAGAACGAGAGTCGAGGGGCCACCTGAACGGGAAGCATCTGGGTCAAGTACTCTCCAGAGCGCAGCAAGAGAAAAGCTGCCCCGGCCAACCCTAGAAGGTAACCGAAAAGGCCACTGAGGGCCACGATCAGGGAGTAGTGAGCCACCACAAAGCCGGTGTCGGCTCCTAGAGTTCGGGCAATGGCGACGGTTTGGGTGCGACTTCTCAGCCAAGCCGAGAGCGTGCTCTGCATCCCTAGTCCACCCAGAGAGACTGCCAGGACAAGCATCATGTCGAGGAAGGTGAAAAAATTCGCTACGTACTTCTCCATACTGACCGGTGGTCGTTCCCAAGTCTCTATGCGCTCCTGGTCTGGGATGGCGACCCGGCGCAAGTTCTCGGCGACCTCAGCAGCGCGACTCGGGTCATCGAGCTTGATGTGAATGCGCCGCTCCAGGTAGCTCTCTGGTCGCACGAGCCCAGTGGATTCGAGGTCTTGGGAACTGATAAAGATGCGAGGAGAGACTCCCCACATCCCCAGCGGTCGGTCGGGTTC
>CAZVVF010000234.1:0-6481 GCA_964630575.1 uncultured Burkholderiales bacterium
AGGCCTTCGCTGCCAAGGACCTCAACGTAGGTCAGAAACTCTTTGCCGCCGGAACTAGCGTCGTGAGCGCACCGATTCACGGAGCCATCTACGGGCTGCGCACGGGACTCGGAACAGTCGGAAACGCCCTCGAGCAAACCTGGGAGAATGATTCCATCGTCTCAGGCGCCAAGAGCATCCTGGAGGATAGCAAAGTGGGAGTCGCCGCTTCGGTTGCCCCCCATAGCGTTCTAACCCAAGAGAGAAAAGCGAGCTAAGAGCTTACTTTTCATCACAAGAAAAGCGGAGAGTCTCGTGCTCTCCGCTTTTTTTGTTTCCCCGAATGGCTCTATCCAGGTACTGAGGACCCAAAACCGAACCGAGACTAGAGTCAGCTATGCGTAAGATTCCTCTCTCCTTCTCTCTGAATACCGACAGTATAGACCTGCAGCGATTCCTGGCTCTCTCCGGGAATGATGGTCGGCGCGTGAGCTCAGGAGAATTCTCCCTCAATCTCGAGAAGGCCACCGAGCGGCTCAAAGACTTTACTCTGACCAATCCCAGTCTCTATGTTCGCTACTTGGTGGCATCGGCGATAGCGCGAGGAGCCAACAAAGTGGAAGTGAGCAAGAGCGGTAGGGCGCTCACCGTTAGTGACAATGGCGCCTCCTTCGACTACGACGGACTGGCCGCCGCGCTCCCCTCCCTTTTGAACCCTCCTACTCCAGAGAGTATCGCCGGCCGTTATCTCGCAGTTGGTCTGTGCGGCGCCCGGTCGCTGGGCTTCAAGAAGGCCAGTGTTCGCTGTCCCGGTGCCACGATGCTCTTCACCAACGACCGCTTGGAACTCTCTAGCGAAGGCCAAGAGGAGCGAACAACCGTTGAGGTCGTGGAACGTCGAACGATGAGAGACATCGTGACCGACATCCTGAGAAAACAAAGCACTCAAGAGGCGCGTGAGGCCCTCCACTGCTTTCGCTTTGCGCCTTGCAGAGTGCGCCTGAACACAGAGAGGATCTCAGAAATCCATGCCGCGCTGATGGTCTGCTGTGTCAAGATCAATTCGCCACCGGCTCCCCCGGCCGGGTTCCGGCCCTCGGAGGAGGCTCTGGTCCAGACAGAGCTTCCCATCTCTGGGTGGCTCACCTTATCAGACTCCGTCGAAGCGCCGCTCACGTTCGTTGTGCACGGTATCGCTTTTGACTGCGAGGACTCAAAAGTTGCGGGACTGATCTTCTGTGACGAACTTCAATTGGACCTGTCCTTTCAGTCTCTGGTAAACAATGAGCTGCACAGCAAGATCAAGAGCGAGTTGCCCAAGCTCAAAACAGCTGGAATTCTCAAGCTGCTGGCAGACCCGGAATCTCTAGCTCTAGCAGCCGAGCTTCTGGCCTCTAAATTAAAGACCAACGAGGGCAAACGGTGGTGGACCCAAGAGTTGCAGCGAGCTTCCTTTTTGGGACGCTCCTACGAAGAACTCAAATCTCAATTTCTCGAACTAGGATTTCTCCCCATCAGCAGAGAGCTGGAACCCGCCACAGATCTCTTGGGTCTTCTGTTTCCAAGTCTCATTCGGTGGGAGAGGATCAAGTTGCCTCAAGCCCGAGAGATTCTGTTGCAGGGTCCTCGGATAACCTATGCTCCTGAACGAAAGAACTACGTCTTGAGCTTCCAACCCGAGAGCGCTGATAGGCCCGGAGAGTGCCTCGGTTTCGGAGAGCTCACCAGCCTGGTTAGCCCAGACGAAGGTCCTTACGGTTTCCAAGTCATCTGTATCAACATCGAGCGTTCCGAGCAAAGAGAGTACTATTTCCTCTACTCTGAGTTGCAGGCATTCGGAGAAATGGTGGCCCAGTGCGTGACGGCAGGATTGTTTCCGCAAGAGCGCGTGAGAGGTTTCTTCCTGAATCTCATCCCTTGGCTGCTGAGCGTGCGGGGGGGCTTGAGCTGGCGAGTCGACTTGAGGGACTACCTCGTCTTCGAACGTCAGGACAAAGGGCTCGTGTCCTACGCCGAGATGCGGAAGAGACGAGTCCCCTACACCACTCAGGACCAACTCCCGAGCCACCTGGCCCACGCCTTGAGGCTGAGCCAGGCCGAACTTGCACTCCTGCAGCGTCTGGGCGATCTTCAGCTCGACTGCGCCGCACCAACCATGAGGCAGTTGGAGATCCGAGACGCTTCAGCAGACGGAGGAACCTCCTAAGCCTTCCTTGACCCAACGAATCCCTGACAGGGCTCATCCTCGGTAGGCGTTGAGAACGCTCCTTTGAAAACGCCCGCATTCGGCCGCTTGGGTCAGTCCCAGCCGTGCTCATCAAAGAACCTCTTTAAGCGCTCCTGGGTGCGCTCGGAGGGAGGGAGCTTCAGCCACTCTGAGAGCGGGCCACCGCTCACCGAAAGGCTGTTTCGAGAGAGTGAGGTCGAGCCCGCTAGGCTACGTTTCTTAACCGCCTCGTACTCGCGACGCTGCAGACTTTGAAGCATCGAGCGCAAACTCTCAGCCGCCTCCATCAGTTGGGCGTTCTGCTCGGTCTCTCGCAACAAGCCTAAGGCCTGATCGAGAGTTCGTCGAGCCTCTTCCGGTCGCCCTGATGAAATGAACTTCGTAGCCTGAGCCATGGCCCTTGCCGCCAACTGCAGATTGCGCTTTTGCAGAACCACAACATTCTCGGGGAACTCTACGAGTTGGCCGTACTGCACAACCGCAAGTGTGAGAGAGGCGCTCACTCGGCAGCGCCTTTGTTGCTCGATATCCGTGTAAGACAAGACAAAGCGACAGAGTTTTTGAGGGGCGAGCGTAGGTGGAACCGACAACTCGAAGACAACCTCTTTAGGACAGCCGAGCACCAGGTCTGAAAGCCTCAGGGTACCGTCTGTGCGACTCTGCAGAGGATTGTAGACCCGCAGCACCTTGGCGCCTCCCAACCCCTGCGAGTGGAGGCCAACCGTACGGCCGTAGGTCAGGCCCATGCTCTGAAACTCTCCTTCGAAGAAGCCCACGACATCTTCTGGGGCAGGAGCGTGAAAAAAATCACCGCCGCCAGCGAGAGCCATCCTCGCTAATAGCTCCTCATTGTACTCCAGTCCCAGTCCTACCGTGGAGGTACCAACACCTCTGGAACTCCACTCATCGACTTGACGGCAGATCCTAGACGTGTCCGTGAGCCCGGTATTGGCCTGGCCGTCCGAGAGGACAATCGTGCGTTTCACACCTGGACTCTTCTGAAGCTTGCTCAACTGCCAGCAAGCCTCCAACCAGCCCTGGTGGAGATTGGTGTAACCACCCACTTGAATGGAGTCTATCCGCTCTCCAAGCTCGGCTTTTGTGTAGGCTTCATCGCCGGAGATCACGACCTGGGCTTCGCTGTCAAAAGTGACCAGCGAAATCCTGTCACACGGGCGCAGCTTTTCAAGCAAAAGCCGAGCCGCCGCTTTGGCGTGCTCTAGTGGGCGTCCCACCATGGAGCCCGAACGGTCGAGCGCCAGAGCCAAGTCGAGGGGAACGGTGTGAGGTTTTGACCCCAAAGGTGGTAGAATGCGGACCAGTACCTGGAGGGTGGTCTGGCGATTGCTAGCGACTGCCGAACGGTGGGCGACAAGCTCGAGTGATGGTTTCATAGCGGGGCTCCTTGTCCGTCGTGCCCCGTCTTTGGGGTATCGACGAGCCCAACTTAAAACAGCCCGTTCAAAACTCACTCAAAATCTCTCGGAAGATCGTGGGAGCCTCTAGACCCAATTCGCGTCGAAAGGTCTCCTCGGCTCTGCGGTAGAGTCTCACGGCTTCGGCTTTCTTTTTGAGAGCTCGAAGCGCTCTGAGCGAGCCCAAGTAGGCCTCCTCGTGGCAGTCGTCGAGCTCCAGAATGCGACTCCAAAGAAGCAGAGATTTGCGATGGCGTCGCCTTTTCCCAAAGTAGTCAGCCAAGAGCGTTAGGCATTCGAGTTGAAGGCTGCGGACCCGCTCCCTCAAGGCGAAGGTCCACTCTTGATAGTCGCCTTCCATCACGTCGCCCAGCACCGAACGGTCGGCTCGGTGCAAGAGGAACAGAGCCTTCTCCCAATCACCAGCAAAGGCCGCCTCGCGGCCGCTGTTCAGGTCCATTTCGAAGGCGACAAGGTCGGTCTCGACCGAAGGGCCGACCCGATAGCCATCTTGAGCTCGAACGATCAACTCCTTGCCTGAGAGACCAGTGAAACGAGAGAGTACTCTACGCGCTTGAGAAACACTGTTGTGCAGAGAGTGCCGAGCCTTCACGCCATCCTTTTGCCAGAGCAACTCTAGGAGTTCATCCTCAGTCGAGACCGAGCCCAGGCGAGTGCACAGATAAGCCACCAACAGACGGTCTCTCTTGCTAGCCCACTCCTTGTCTGCCAGAACTCTGTCGCCGAATTCGAGACGAAAAGGACCCAAGAGCCGACCCTGAATCCGAGCCTGGCCCAGACTTCGTTGACCGAGGTCGTCAACCTTATGTCCCCCTCGTGAAGCCTGTTTCGGAAACTGATCGCCGGCCAACTCGGAATACGGCGAGGCCCTCCATAGCTCTTGCGCTTTAGAGTCACCGAGAGCGGCCAAAAGGAGGTTGCAACAGGCTTCGTGCTCATCGTCGTCCCAGGTGGAGAAGACCTCCCGCGCCGAGTAAACCTCATCGATACCAACGGCAACGAGCTTGGCCATCTCAAGCGTCACCCGAGCCGACCAAAGTGGTAGATTGTGAACTCGGGTCAGCTCTCTCAGCTCCGAACCCAAGAGCCTCACCCGATCGGAATCCTCCATTTCCAAGGCCTGAGTCAACTGCTGAAACTTTACCTGTACCAGAAACTCCGGGTGCAGCTCAGCTGTCAGGAGTTCTTGGTAGAGAGCAGCCTCGCGCTCCAACTGACCCTGAGCTCGATGTTTGAGAGCCAAACGCAGAGTGTTTTCGACCCCGATCGAGGAGTCCTGAGGCAAGAAGAGGCTGGAGTCCAACAACGGTTCACACTCGCGATCCTCCAAGGAGGACACCACGTCCGCGATCAGCCTCGCCTCAATGAGTGAATCCAGCAAACGCTCTCGGCCGTTCCGGCGCTCCAGTAGAACTCGATGAGCTTGGGCTATCACCATCGATTGCCAATAGAGTCCAGGAACACAAGCCACGAGAGCAGGCTCGAGGTCCAACAGCAGAGCTGCCAAATAAAGCTGCCTGATCCGTCGCGGAGAAAATCCCAACTCACTCGCGCGCGTGGCCACAGACTGAGCCCTCAGGAGTCTCCCGTTCGGATCGCCGAGAACATTCCTCAAAAGCGCCAAGACGCTATCTTGGTCCGCACTCGCGTGGCCTCTTATTCCGCTGGCTCTCTCCACCGGCTGTAAGACCCGGGCCACACTCTTTAGGAATGTTGGACCGTCGAAGGGCTTCATGAGGTAATCATCCACTCTTAACCTCAGCGCCTTGATGGGTGTGTCCGGACTCGCATAACCGGTAATAACGATCACGCGAGCGAGGGGAAGAGGCTCGCGAAGCCTCTCAATGGTCTCAAGTCCACCCATTCCAGGCATTCGAATATCACAGATAATCAGATCGAAAGTCTGCCTCTGCGCGAGTTCTAAAGCCGCTTCTCCAGAGTTCGCCGTGGCCGCCCAATAGCCGTTCTCACTAGCCTCCAAAGCCAGACTGGCCCGCACCAGGTCGTCGTCATCGATGATGAGTAGCCTCGCCTTCATGGCTCTATCTTAGGAAACCGAGCAGAGAGCGTAGTCCCCACTCCCACTTCAGAGTCCAGCGACACAAGGGCCCGGTGTTGAGAGAGAATTTGATAGCTAATGGCCAGACCCAAGCCGGTTCCCTCACCGACCGGCTTGCTTGTGAAGAAAGGCTCGAAGGCCCGTCTCTTGACCTCGGCGGTCATCCCCGAACCGTTGTCGCTGAGAACAAACTCGGGACCGTCCTTTCCGTTGACCACGCGGACCGAGAGCACCGGCGACCCCTGGGATTCTTCAGAGTGAGCGAATGCGTACAGAGAATTCTGCACGAGATTCATCACGACTTGTCCCAAGCCAGAGGCACAACCCCAAATATGGGACTCCTCTAGGTCGGTCTTTAAGAGCACATCCCTGAGTTGGTAGCTCATCAGATCCAAGGTCTGAGTCACGACCTCTTTGAGGTCCGTCACCCGCCATTGAGAGCGGTCGGGGTGGGTGTAGTTCAAGAGTCGATCAACAATACTCTTGCAGCGCTCAACCGCCTGCTCCATGAGGTCGATGCGTCGGCCTACCTTAGGGTCGCTGGTCGACTTTCTCACCGAGTCAAGATTGACTGAAAGCGCGCACAGTGGATTGTTCACCTCGTGAGCAACGCCTGCGGCCAACTCCCCAAGGGCCGCCAGCTTTGAGGAGTTCAGAAGCTGGGTTTGGGTAAAGGCCAACTCGCTTTGGGCATCGGAGAGAGCCTTTTCGTAAAAACCTTCGCGTTCCTGATAGAGACTGGCATTCTCAAGCGCGGTGGCCGCTTGCTGGGAGAGGGCC
>CAZVVF010000235.1:0-6474 GCA_964630575.1 uncultured Burkholderiales bacterium
ATGATCATGGAGATCCCGGGTGTTGGTTCTCAGTATCTTATGGGATTTCTGGATGCCCAAAAGAACGCGCTCGACGGTTCCAAGACCTACAAGGTAAGGTTGCCGAAGGGGATTCCAGCCCGGGCGTTTTGGTCGTTCACCGTGTACGACAATCAGTCACGATCGATGCTCCGAACCCCCCAGAAATTTCCTCGCGCGGGGAGTCAGAGTTTTCCGACGCCGGCTGCTGTTGCCGACGCCGACGGCTCGACAACCGTATATTTCTCGCCTAAGAAGCCAGCAGGCGTGAAGCCGGGCAACTGGATTCAAACCACACCTGGCAAAGGTTGGTTTACAATCCTACGCCTCTACAGCCCGCTTCCGTCGTTCTTCGACAAGAGTTGGCGCCCGAGCGAAATCGAGCTGGTACGCTAGATTCAGAAGAGGCCCCGGGAATCCGGGGCCTTTTTTGTTGGCAGCAAGCGGGGACATTCGCGGTTGGCTCTCTCGATGATGGCCGCTGAGCCTCCCTACAAAAAAAAGAACCGCCGAGCCATTGAGGATGATTAGCAGGAGGTCCACAACGTTTTGACTCGGCGGTTTGTTATTCGCTTGTAGGTTCATTATAAGGGGCGCAGCGGGTGTAGAAAGAGCGAGATTATTGCCGGAAAGTAAACCTGGTTAACGGTTCTCGCAAAGTTGTGAACACCCGTTTACATGACGATGGTCACGGCACTTAGAATCGCATGGAGCGATGCTTGAAGCGCGTGGGTTCTCTCAGCGGGATTTTGGCTCTCGCGGAGCGGCATCGTCGCAGAGCGAAGGAAACTAAACTCCAACAATCGGATTTATATCAAGGTGAAGCTTAAACTTTCTCAGGTCTCTATCGATCCACACAGACTTCTCTTTCTAGGTCTTTTGCTGTTGTCTCTGGGAGCGACAGCGCTTGCCGATGGCTCCAGGAGTCGACTGAAGATCCCCGATCCCAAGCTTTTTTTAACCCCGAACACGGTCTCGTTCTTTGTGGTGCGTGCGAACCCCGACGACGAAGCGTTTCGCTCCCTTTTCAACACCGCGTGGTTGGCGCTTTCGGGCCCGCGTGGAGCCGGGAGAAACTGGATCTACCGGGTTATTCTCTCCAAGATCCAGGGAGACGACTCGAATGCTCTGGGCTCGCTCTTGCCCGCCCAGTACGTGAGGATCGACACCATGGAGGACAACGCCGAAAAGCCTTTTCCCACCACCGCGACTACGGTGAGTGGTTGGCCTGGTCTGCAGGCTATTTGGTATATGGCACAGGGCAAGGGCGACAACGGTGAGAGCTTTCCCACGGTCGAACTCGATGAGGCCACGCTCTTGCTTCGAGATGGGTATCAGGACCCAACTCTGGGGCGGGTCTTGACCAAGCTCGACGGTACCATCGCTAGTTTCCCCTCCCAGAGATTGGCCCGCTACGCGGTGGAGCGCTGGTCCCAAAACAACACCACGAGTCCCAACGAAGAGTTGGAGTCTTTGCTGGATTCCGTCGATACCGACCACCACACCTACGGCGTCCTCTTCAATCGGCGCGGTTCTGTCGTCAAGTTCCTGCGTTGGCTTCACAAGGTGGATGTAGGCAAGGCCGAGGCCGCAGCGGGTCCTGAGAGGTTCGAGCGAGTCACCCGGAAGGTCCGCAGCATGACCTGGGAGGGCGATCTTCTTTCGGACAATGAGTTACAGCTGTCCATTCGCTTTCGAACGACCACGCCTGAAGCTCGACGAGAACTCACGGAGATGCTCAAGGATATTCGAGATGTCTTAGACGAGTATGGACGGGCCGGTGAGATGGAGACGTCCGGCACGGACAACGAGCTTGCCATCGATTTTCTTCTCGTGGGGCACAAGGGAATGCTAACACGGTATATTGAGATGAACTTTTAAGTCATCCAGCAGTTTGGCTTTGGCTGCTCTGGAATGTTTGCAGATTCAGGAGATTTGACTCCTTTCCAGAAGGCACTGAGTGTGATTTTATGTGAATGTACCTGTCAGAGCGAAGAGACTCTCGAAGAGCACTTCTCTGCCCTCAATCGAAAATACGTAAACGGGCAGGGCACGCTCGCTGTGATCGAACGGCTGAGAGCTCTCCCGGATGACCGCCTCGTTTATGGTCTCACTTCGGTGGACCGCCTCTGCCTTCTCAGCCAGGATGACTACACCACACCGTGGTGGGTTGTGCTCACCTCTCACAGTGCCCGTGACTTCACGGTGGAGTGTCGCATGCCGGCAGACCAAGCGCCTTGGCGGAGCGCCAAGATCACTGGAAAGACTGAGGACTTGAGCAAGGCCGTAGAGATGCTCGTGGAGAGCTTGAAGGTGTCGAGAGGTTGGAATTCGGAGATGGGGGATGCCCCCATCGGTCTCGATGAGATCCTGGAGGAGAACCTCTCTTTGTTTCGCTACAAAGATGCAGAGAGCGAACTGCGCGAGTTGCTCGGGTCGTGGGAGAATCGCCTCTTAAGGTGCCCTCAGAGTGGGCGAGAAGTCCTCGCGACTGTGTTTGCGCAAACGGGCGAAGAAGAGAGTTTGGCCTATCGCCACGACGCTGCAACCACGAGCAACCGATGGGGAGCACTCCCGGCTGATTCGGATGTTCTGCCTCCTAGTGAAGGCTGGTACTTTTGGCTGGATGACGCCTACTGCCGTTCCAAGGCGTGGGACGGGCCACCGCCACCGGCCTGAGGGATTCCACAAGGCCCCAGCTAATCGCTGGGTTGAATCGGGGAGGCAAACTCTCTGGCGTAGGCCTGCCAACTCGTGATCTGATCCGTTTCGTGGTTGAGGATTCCAGCCGGCGGCTGACCGGCCATGGTTTGTTCTATCTGATCATAGAGCTGGCGGTCGACGCTGTCGAGGAAGAAGCCAGCGGCGTTTTTGTTGGCCCCAGCTCTTCTGCCACCAATGATCCTTCGGAAGTTCTCACGCGCTTCGAGAGTGGGGAGGGTCCCGCCCCTTGGAGAGGAGCTAAGGCGTGAATCCGAAGGGTCGATGGGTTCTGGTTCTTCCTGTGCATTTCTCGCAACGACGCCGGCTATGTTGTCCTCGTTCCACTCGGGTTTACCGTGATAGAGGTTCCCCGAGATGAAGATGTCCGGTGCCGATGAGAGAGGTAGGAAGATGTCCAGGAAGTGTACGCATTCGGAATCGTGACCCGGTAGGTAGAAGTTGTTCAATAAGTCGAGGGCACCATCTTCGGCGCCATAGACGTTGTTGCGGCCCCAGTTGTAGATAACGTTGTTGACGACCTCGACGAACTCGGCCTCCTCAGGGTATGGCGATTCCAACCGATGGCCGTTTATTCTCGGTGTTCGGCTCGTGTGGTTGCCGATAATGTTGCGAACAAAGGAGGCGTTGTTTCCGCCCCAGATGCCTCCATAGCCGTGCTTGCCTTTGGGGTGGCTCGAGTCGCTCAAGCTATTGCTCACAATGGAGTTTTGCAGCGTGAAGTTCGTGTTGTTGTAGAAACTACCAGCTTCGTCCACCGACCAACTCATAGAGCAGTGATCGATGATCACGTCACGGGTCCCTCTGGCTTCGAGGCCGTCACCCACATATCCAAAAGACCCGGGTCGGAATCTCAGATAGCGCAGGATGACCTGATCGGCGGAGACTTTGACGGGAGCACCCGCTACAACAATACCCACGGGAGAGGTTTGCCCCTCAACGGTGAGATGGCCCTTGGAAATTGTAAGAGGCTTTTGCAGCATGATAATGCCAGAGACCTTAAATCTCACGATACGGGGCTCCGGCTGGTTCAGGGCGTGTCGTAGGCTGCCAGGTTGGTCGTTGTCCTCAAGCGTTGTGACTTCATAAACTCGTCCCCCGCGACCACCGATCGTGTACCGACCGTACCCGAGTGCCCCCTCAAAGGCCAATCTTCTCTGGGGGGATTTGACGACGGCTTCTGGGCTGCCAATGTTGTCGAGGCTCAACCAGGAGGCCACTCCTAAAACGGCGAGTCCAACCAGTATCCAACGCGTGCGCACTGGTATCGCTTTGACGTTTTTCAGAGGGCCCCCTTTGCTAGGAACGAGCTTGAGGGGCAGAAGTACTGAGAAGAGCTGGAGTTGAAGCCCGCTCTAGGAAAGAGCCGCTAACAAGGCTTTGCGAAAGCTCTCGAAATCCTGAATGTGTGGCAGATGTCCGAGACCTTCAAACTCGATCAATTCTGCATCGGGTATCTGCTCGGCCACACTCCTGCCGAGGGCTGGGTAGTCTCCCATGGTTTCGGCCACGGCTTTGGATACGAGGTTTTTCCCCAGAGCGGTGCGGTCTCGTTGACCGATCATCAAGACTGTCGGTACCTTCAATTCCGAGAATTCGTAGACCACAGGTTGGGTAAAAATCATATCGTAGGTGAGAGCAGCATTCCAGGCCAAACGTGGATAGTCTGGGCTCTTGAGGGGGGCGGCTAGAAGGTAGACCCAAGGATCGTACTCGGAACGCCATTCGCCAAAGTAGTAGCTCTCGAGCTGATATTTCTTGATCTTGTCGGCGGACTTGTTGAGTTCTTGTTGATACCATTGGTCAACGCTCAGGTAGGGAACCTTGAGCTTCCAGTCTTCCAAGCCGATGGGATTCAAGAGTATCAACTGCTGCGTGGATTCGGGGTACATGAGGGCGTAGCGGGTGGCCAGCATGCCTCCCATGGAATGCCCCAGGACCACAGATTCTTCGACTCCCTCTCGTTTCAGGAGTTCGTGTGTATTCTCTGCGAGTTGCTGAAAGGTAAATTGATAGTTGGCGGGCTTGCTGGATTTTCCAAAGCCAATCTGATCGGGCACGATGACATTGTAGCCAGCGTCGAGGAGTGTTTTCATGGTCTCTCCCCAGTAGGCCCCGTTGAAGTTCTTACCGTGTAAGAGCAGGACGGTTTTTCCGTTGGGGGTTGGACTTTTCTCAAACTGGTAGGCCATGACCAGGTCTTGCCCTTGAGAGGTAAAGTTGAAAGTCTTCACCCCGAAGGCGTAGTCGTAGCCTTCCAGGTTGATGCCCAGAGTGTCGTCAGCGCTTGCCGGGGAGAAGAGAAGCACCATCAAAAGGAGGCCCAAAATTGATTTGTTCATCATACTCCCCCCTTTAGCGCTCGGTTGAATGGGCCCTATCTTTTTTCAAAAATTGGGCTTGATCCGTTTCTTTTTTCGGCCTCGCTCGGTCAGTGGGAAGCGGCGTCCTCTGATCCCAAGGTGGGCGTGCGCACCCCTCGCCAGAGCCCCTTGTCGGTGTAGTTGAGATACCGTGTGGCGATCCATTCCAAAGGTTTGTCAAGAGAAGGCCAAACCCCGAGATGGAGTCGCACGTTGTCGTAGGAGGAGGGTCCTAGGTCTTTGATGGCCTTGAGGTGCGTACTGTTGGCAGCCCAACGGTCTCGCGATCGCGCGTCTCGAAAGGTTGCCAGATTGGCCCAAAGGCCGGGTTTGTACTCGGTTGGACTGTAGCTGAGAAACCCTTCATAGAGGCTCAACTCACCGAGAAGTTTGTCGTCTACATCGAAGAGGGCTTTGATGTCGGCGCTGGGTTTCATTTGGCTGAGGAATCCAACGATACTCAGACCGCCCTTGTGCAGCGTATCGGGGTCTATGAGGTAGTGGTGATGCTCTCGCTGTTGGTGATGAATCCGGTGGAAACGAATCCCGTTTTCCAGCCTTTCGGTGGGCTGGGCCTGGAAGCGCGTCAGCAACTCAGTCGCCACCCGAGCCAGGACCGATTGATCGCGCTCTTTCTGAGCGAGCGAGGTGAAGGGCCGGCCCTCGGCGGGTTCGTGGCCTCTCACAAAGTACTGGCCTTGCGCTCGGTAGTCGAGGCTCAGACTCAGGTTATAGTCGGTTCTGATCGGCTCAAAATGGCTATCCTGAACTGGAATGAGGCTCTCTAGGGCTTTGGGCAGCGATGACGATCGCTGACAGGCCTGGAGGAACGCTTGGGACGATTCGGGATAGCCGACCAGAACGGGTGCCGGTGCTGGACCGATGGAGGCGATTCTTCTCAGGCGCCTCTGGTCGAGGTCGGGTTGGTTGTCCAAAAAGGTGCTGTCGAGGACGCTGAAGTCTCCCTCTTTGTCCAAGAGCCGTGCCATGGAGTTTGCGTGCGATCCCGTGGCAATCTGTTTTGCTAAAAAGTCGACCCCGAGCTTTCTCTTTTGCAGCTCGGCTCGGAAGGCGTGGTAGCCAGAATAGCTCCCTGGCTCATTGTAGAGCCAGTCTTTACCTTGGAGTTGGTCGAAGGACTCGATGGGCGAGTCGGCCCTCACCACAACATCGGCCCAATAGACCGCCCGGTTTCGGTATCGGGGGTGGGCGAGAACCGGAGACAAAAGCGGCAAGACCGGGGTGCCTTGAGCTCTCAAGAGAGTGTAGAGCAGGCCGCAAACCGCTCCCAACTGAGCGTCGCCGTAAGACAACATCTTTTGTGCTGTGCGCCAATCCTCGACCACCTGAAACTCCACAGGGAGGCCGTCGG
>CAZVVF010000236.1:0-6464 GCA_964630575.1 uncultured Burkholderiales bacterium
AGGTGGCGGTCGGAACTGTCAGAGGCCATAGACAAGGCGTCGTAGAGAGGAATTCCGGCGCGAAACATCGTCGCCACCTGCCGGTAGAAAAAAACGAGGCTGCCGCGCTCGACCCGTACTTGGCTGAGGAGCTTTGTGGAAACCCGCAACTGAATGTGCGTGTAGCCCTTGTTCTGGAGCCAGAATTCGGCCTGTTCCTCGGAATGAGCCCACCAACTACCTCTAACGGGTACCGACCGCTGGGGGTCAAACGCGTCGAAAAGGAAGAGCAGCAGTTGGCCGTTTGTCGGGGTTTCTCGCGACACTTAAGGCTTAATTAGAGTCGCTCTCGACAAGAACCTTTAACCCGAGGCTAGCCCCCTCGCTATCGCTTTGTCATTTTGAGCATCTCCTCGGTGAGGCACGGGAATGGTCCGTCATCTCGGAGAAGTCAACCCGATGATGGCACGAGAGATTACCCTCCGGTTCCTCGCCGAACCGAGCGAAGTGAATTTTGGCGGAAAAGTGCACGGGGGCACGGTGATGAAGTGGATCGACCAAGCGGGCTACGCCTGCGCTGTCGGCTGGTCGGGGCTCTATTGCGTGACCGTCTACGTTGGGGGGATTCGCTTTCTATCGCCAGTTCACATCGGCTACCTGGTGGAGGTCAAGGCTCGCGTCATCCTAACGGGTCGCAGCAGCATGCACATTGCCGTCGATGTTTTCGCGCGCGACCCCAAGGCGGCCAAATCAACCAAAACGACCCACTGTATCATTGTGTTTGTGGCCCTCGATGAGTCCAACAAGCCAACCCCCGTGCCCACCTGGGAACCTGTCACCGACGATGACATCGCCATGCAGAAGTACGCCCTCAGGCTCGCCGATCTTCGCCAGGAGATCGAACAAGAGATGAGCCCTTTTCGCGAAAAATAGTCGGTTTCGCCACCCTACAATCGAGCGAGAAGATCCCTAGCGGAACCCTTTCTTGGTAACAAGGCTGCTTATCAAGTAGAGAAAAGCGGCCACCAGTATGATGGAAGGGCCGGTGGGAACTTCCAAGCCCAGCGCCGATGAGGCCCAGTAGGAAAAGAACAATCCCACAGTCACGCTGAAGCCCCCGAGCGCGGTAGCCAACACCATCGTGGGAGTCAAATCCTCGGTCCAATGCCGAGCCGTCGCTGCGGGAATGCTCAAGAGTGCGATGGACAGAATGACTCCCACGACCTGAATGAGGACAACCACGGCGAGCCCGATGAGGGCCATAAGATAGTGGGAGAGAGCTTCCACCGGCAACCCCACCAATTGAGAGAACTCCTCGTCGAAAGTGACCGCTTGCAGTTCGCGAAACAGCGAGACCACAGAGACCACAATGACAAAATCGAGACTCGCCAAGAAGATGAGATCGCGCTCCGAAACGAACAGGATGCTACCAAAAAGGTAGCTCATCAAGTCGGGAGTGTAGCCCTGCCTGAGGGAGGCAAAAATCAAGCCAAGGGCCATGCCGACCGACCAGAACATCGAGACCAAGGTGTCCGTGCCGTGATGGAACTTGCGGTAGAGGATGCGTATTCCAGCTCCGGCAGCTAGAGCGAAAAGAGCCGCTCCAAAAATCGGGTCGAAACCTAAGAGATAACCTAGCCCAACACCTCCAAAGGCGGCGTGTGCTAGTCCTCCAGCCAGCGAAGTCATGCGCCGAACAACGACGTAGGTTCCCATCACTCCACAGGCCAAACTCGCCAAAAGACCAGCCATCAAGGCCATTTGAAAGAACGGAAAGCTGAGAGCCTCCAGAATCATCCCTGATGCTCCTCCAACACGCGATGCGTGTGTCGGTGCACGACCATGTCTATCGGACAACCGTAGGATTCCTCGATCGTCTCTCGCTCGATCTCCTTGGAGTTGTGATAGTGGAGCTTTCGATTCAAGCACGCGATCGTCTTGACGTGACTCGAAATGACCCCGAGGTCATGGGACACCATCAAGATCGCGCTCTCCTTAGCGATTTCGTCCAGCAAACCGTAGATACTATGGCCGACCTGGGGGTCCAAGCTAGCGGTCGGTTCGTCCAGTATCAGCAGACGAGGTTCCACCGCCAACGCCCTCGCGATCAAAACCCGCTGCAACTGCCCGCCGGAGAGCTGACTGACCTGGCGCTGGTCGAAACCTTCCAGCTCCACCTTCAGGAGGCATTCCCTCGCCACTTCATAGTCCCGAGTCCCGTAGCGTCGGAAGAGTCTCCATTGGGCGAGCCGACCCATGAGTACAGCGTCGATCACGCGGATCGGATAGTCCGGGTCAAACTTGGCGTACTGCGGCACATAGCCAACCTGATGTCTCGATACCGAAGGCTCCTGACCGAACAGTTCCACGCTTCCCCGGCTCGGCTTGAGCAATCCCAAGATAACCTTGAGCAGGATCGTCTTTCCTCCGCCGTTGGGGCCGATCAAACCCACGAAGTCATCCTGGAAGAGTTCCAGGTTGATCCCTTCGAGAACAACTCTCTGACCGAAGGAGAAGTCTACGTCGACGAGCTTGAGGATGGGCTCTCTCAAGGCTCGAACTCTTCCTTCAACTGCTCTGCCATGCTGCGTAAACTCCCTGCCCAATCGCGCTCAAGGGGGTCCACCGCGACCACTTTCCCCCCGATCTCACGGGCCACCAGTTCCGCGCTTTCCGATGAGAACTGGGGCTGAACGAAGACCAGTCGAATGTTGTCCTCGCGAGCTTTCTTGACGAGCCGAGAAAGGCTAGCCGATGAGGGCTCTTTCATTCCTTCTTCGATCGGTATCTGGACCAATCCGTAGTGATCAGCGAAATGCCCCCAAGCCGGGTGATACACCATGAATTTTTGACCCCGATAGGGTTCTAAGGCTTGGGTGAGTTCGCGATCGAGGGATTCGATCTCCTCGACCAAAGCGGAGCGATTGACTTCCAGCTCTTTGGAGTGTTCCGGCAACAATTCGAGGAGTGCGGCATAAATAGAATCGGTCATCAGCAGAGCATTGGAGGGGGAAACCCAGACGTGAGGGTCCCCCGAGTTTAAGCCCTCGGGAGTGCAGCTTACCAATGGGAGGTCGTTGTCCCCCACCAATCGTTTCAGCCAAGTCTTCTCAAAGGGGAAATTGGGGTGTCCCACGGTGACATACAAGCGGGCTTTGGAAACGGCTTGCATCTGGTTGATGGTCGGCTCGAAGGTCGCTGGACTCGATCCCGGAGGCACCATGACCTCGATGTCCACCCAGTCGCCGGCCAACCGTTCCACAAAGTAGGCCTGAGGTGGTACCGAAACCAGGACGATGGGCCGCTCTGAAACTCCGGGCACCTCCTGCTTGCAAGCCCCCAATAGAGTCACTAGCAAGGCCAAAAAAAAAACCTGCCCCTTTGTGTAAATCATCGAACGTATCATTGCTCTCCCTACCGAATGTTCTGTCGGTCTAGAGATTTGGCATTGGAGCGAAAAGGCATCCCTTCTGGCTTCTTTAAAACCCAATTTTGAATTCGCTGCTTTCCGACTCTGGGCAGAGCCGTACCTTGAGGGCGTTGAGTACGGGCCCTCACCTCCCGTTTCCTGAGCCGGTCTTGACCCCCCTGGGGTCGGACTCGCGCCCGTGGGTAGCTAGAGGCCTGCCTGACTCTGGGCTTGGCTGCGCTGGGAGCTGTAACGAGCACTCTGCCTGGACGAGAAACTTGCGAATTGCGGGCTCGAGCGGCTTCCGCTCTACGAGTCATGGAAGCTCTCACAGGCTTCGTTGCGGGTTTCCTTACGGGCCTCTTGCTGGGTCGAGACGACCGCGTTATCCGAGTTGTCCTCCCATCGGCTCTTCTCGGCAGGGAACTGAGGTTACCGGGTCGGGTTGGCTTCTTTTTCACCGCCTTTGGATAGGGAGAAGGGTCCCCGCCCAGAGATGGCGTCTGCTTGAGTTTACCAAAGCTCTGCCGCTCTTGCCGCAGCGGTTCCAATTCTTGATCCGACAATTTTCTTGTGCGGAGAGCTTCCGATCGGGTCTTTGCCCCTCCAACCACAAGTTGCTCTCCAGCTCTCACGGTAATGGGCTGGCCGCCGCCAACCGGCGTGGCGTTCACCACCCCCTCAAGAACGGAAAGAGTGGTTGAGTCCACGGAACTCGTCACCCGGTAATCCGTTCCTACCGGCTGGAACAAAGCGTGGCTTGTGCGAACAGAGATCCTAACATCCGTCTCGGCCACGAAGACAACCCCGGCAGAGAGTTGAAGCTCCGGTCCGATATTCGGGTCCTCATGAGTCCGCGAGTGACCGATGCGGACTCTACTCTCTGGTCCAACTTTGATCTCATTTCCGGGTGAGCCTGCCATCAAGACAACAGACCCTTCCGAACCCGTTTCCAGGGTGTCGTCCACAGCCAACTCCACGAGTGTTTGGAGTGGGGTTGGAGACTTCCGGTTTCGGTTCAACTTGGCATCCTGGCCTGTAGCCACCACTACCAGGCCTGCCTTGCGAGGAGAATTGTCACGGGGCAAGGTCCAAACGAGACCGGCTAGAGCCACCAGAAGGATAAGAGCAGCCATGAGTTGGCGTGTCCTAGTCGGTCGTCCAGAAGAAGTGATACCACCTCGCTCTCGAATGGAGCGCGTTGGAGCGGGCTCTACTAGGAGCCTCTCTTCAAATCGCTGCAAAAACCCTTCGGGCAAGGCCGGCGGCTCCCGCAAAATACCTCGCGCCCAGTCCAGCCTTTTTTCTTGTTCGTCAGTCATACCCACGGTTGTCTAGGTCTTTCCTCTGCTGCGGCAGACTCTGGTTGTTTGCTCAAAAGCTTCAGCAACATCTTCTTGGCTCGATGGTGTCGTACGCGGACCGCTTGGGCTTTGACACCCAAAAGCAGCGCCGTCTCCGCGTGCGTGTAGCCCTCGACCTCTTTCAAGACAAAAACGATTCGTAGATTGTCCGACAACTCGGCGAGCGCCGCTTCCACGAATGCTCTGGCCTCTTGACCCTCCAGCAATTTCTCGGGAGCAAACTCATCGTCAGGGATTTCGAAGATTCGCTCTCCCTCATAGTCGCTCTCTAGGCTTTGAGTCAGCGGTGTCTTCTTGCGAAAATGGTTGACAACGATGTTGGTTGCGATCCGTCGAAGCCAGGTATAGAACTTACTGTCCCCGCGGAAACCCTGGATAGACCGAAAAGCCTTCAGAAACGTCTCTTGGGCCAGATCCTCAGCCTCCTCCCGCTGCCCACCGAGCATCCTGAAAAGAAATCCATACAGGGAAGGGGCGTGAGAGGCGACCAGGGCCGAAAAGGCAGCGCGGTCTCCCTCCTGGGCAAGGCGGAGTTGGTATTTTTCCGTATCGGTCAGAACAAACGTCCTAGTCTCTCGATGCTAACCTATTCGACTTCGGTTGTCTCTTCTTCTCCTAACTCCGTATCTTCACTCGGTTGAGACTGGTAGGAACCAGAGCTATCGTAAGTTCTGTAGTACTCCTGACCCTCGGGACCGACGATGGTACGGGAGCCCTCTCCTTGGAAACCATCCTCCGTCCAGGTTCCGGACCTTTCACCGGTGACGGTGGTCGTGAAGCCCTCTTTGTTGGTCCGACTACCTTCGTATGTGGTATTAACGCCATCTTCGTTCTTGACGGTTGTGCTGGCGCCACTCTTTAGAGTTTGTCCCGACTCATCAGTGAGCGTGTGGGTGCGCTCCACAGTCACTCCATCCGAGGTCTTGGTGAGATCCTTCGTGCTGCTCACGTTCACCGTGTCGCCTTCAGGGTTGGTACGGGTACCCTCATAGGTCTTGCTGACTCCTGTGTCTGTTTTGGTCACGGTACCAGTGCCCTCGTGGCTACTGGTCCGTTCGGTACCGTCGGCTCCAGTGACTGTTTGAGAGCCGCTTCGCTCGAATGTACCCTCTCCGGTTTTGGAGGCCTGGCTCTGCCTATCGACCGTGGAGGTTTCGCCCTTGGAATTGGTCCGCGTACCCTCATAGGTCCTACTCACACCGGTTTCTGTTTTGTTGACGCTCCCCTGGCCCTCATAGCTTCCCGTGCGTTCTTGGCCTCGCGAATTGGTTCTGGTTTGAGAGCCGGACCGTTCGTAGGTTCCATCACCGGTTCGCTGCCAGCTTCGTTCTCCTTGCGTTGTTGAGGTCTGCCCGTTCCTCTGGGTGCGGCTAGATTGATAGCTCTTCAGAGCTTGCCCACCTTGAACTGATCGAGTGGATGTTCCTCGCCAACTGCGTCCAGTGCCAGTCCCCGATTGGTTCCGCTGCACTGTGTCGGTTCGACCTCTGCTTTGTCCGCCGGTGCGACCCGGTCGAGCGTCGCCTTGACTCGCAGTCAAGGCGACCAACGAAAGACTCAGGGTAAAATTGAGAATCCAATGCGATCGTTTCATTTCTATGACTCCTCCAAGTAGATATATAAGACTAGACACGAGGGAGCCCCAGAGTGTTACATTCCTTGGAATATTGCTCAACAGAAAGGCCCGAGCAGTTCGAATCTCAACAATGAGG
>CAZVVF010000237.1:0-6431 GCA_964630575.1 uncultured Burkholderiales bacterium
CGTCGTTCGAGAGTCACGGTACCGCGCTGGGTGAGTTCGAGAACTCTCCGGTAGTGGCCGTAGCCCAAGGTAACTGTCGCTTTGCTGGAGTTCCCGTAGAGTGCGAATTCGCCGTTGACGTCGATGGGTAGGGTGCACAGGACGCGTTCTGGGTCACCGGCTGAAGTCTCCACGAACTCTACGAAAACTCCGCTGATATCGGTGTCTGCTTCGAGGTCTAGATAGCCGAGTTGTTGGAAGTTGGCCGACAGGGTCGTTGAAGAGGACAATAGCTTCTGGGAGACCAGTGTGAGAGGTGCTCCGGAGCCCAGGCGTTTGCGGATTCTTAGGCTGAGGTCGCTGCCCTCGGCCAACTCGGTAGCTCCCTGGTCGCTGACCCCATTTTGTTTGATCTCTTTCGGGATCGGGTACCCGGCTGTCTTGGCGATTTCGCCTGCACGCTCGATCACGGCTTTGCAGACTTCGATCGAGGTGTTGACACTGGATTTTCCCCGATACCTCACGACAAACGGTGCGGTCGCTCCGAGCAAGAGCAGCACGATCACAAGGGCGATGGAGAGCTCCATGATGGTAAAGGCTCGCTGCTTTTTGAAAAAAGACGGGTGACTCATGATGCTTGCCTTCGCATTTTGGCGGGGGTTTCTTCTTCTTGAGCGCGCTTGGGGGGTGGCAAACTCTTTGAGAGAGGTTGAGGACCTTTTTTTTCTCAGCCTGGCCTGAAAGGTTTCAAAGCTCCTTTTTTGGGCAGGAAATTCAAGGTAAGATTCAAACTTCGCAGGACGCGCTTAGGAGCTACTATGCTGGGAACAACCCTTCCAAAGGGATCCGAAACGATCGCCTATCACAATACTCTGTTTCGAGTTTCCGAACTTTGTTGGATCAAAGCTGTCCGACTTTCTATCCCGGAAGTGGTCGTGCGCGTTGTCGCCTTGGTTCTCGCCGTGGCTTGGGTCATGGTGATGAAGAACGCCAAGCAGACCTACATGAACGTGGAGTTTCTGCTGGCGGCTTTCCCGCTCTTGTTGGCCTGGAGCACCTCTGGGAGCCTGAAGATCGGCTGCTCAGGGGATTTTGAAGAGGCTTACGATTCGCGACGGGGCATGATGACCTCGGTCTTTACCGGCTGGATCGAGACGCTGCGCAAGAAGGAGCCGGATTGGCTCCACCTCAAGTCCTCCAACTACGATCTGCTTTTGAATCCTCATCGAGTCGCTTGGATTCGGCCTTGTTTGCAATGGAAGGTCTTCCCGCTCTTCGTGCTGGCCGTCTTTGCCGGTTACCTCGCACTCGTCAATCTCAAGCTAGATTTTGAGACCTATCCTATCTTTGACGAGTTCCAGATTCTTATTTTTCACGGAGGCGTAGGAACGGTTCGAACTGTGAGCTATCTGATCATCGCCGCTTCCGTGGCCGCCTTCTTTCTCTCGATAAAGAGAAGTGTAGAGGTGTGTGGCACCGGAGGCGTTCAGGACGTTTTCCCACTAACGGCTGCGGACCAGGCTTGTGTCTTGAATGTGCTCTCAGGTTCAAAGGCCGACTCGGCTAGCCCCGAGAGCCGAGCTCCCAAGAAGAAGACGTCTGAGCCCACTGTGGCCTCCAAGCCGGCAGCGAAGAAAGAACAGGTCGTTGCCAGTGTGGCACCGGTGAAGCCCGCAGCGGCAGAGCCTGCGGTGGCTACTAAGTCTGCCGAGACTCCCACTCGGGCCTTGAGCGAGGACATGAACCTCGCTGGCGGGTCTCCGGCTTCGGCATCTGCTCCGCGCTCAGAGTCCTGAGCGGCGCTTTTTAGGAGTTCTGCAGCTCCTTAAGGTTTGGGTCGAATGGTGCGTACATGCTGCTGTAGCTCGTCTGCAGCTCCCCGGACCGGCCTTGACGTTGGATCTCGATACGGAATTCGATTCTCCAGGGTTGAACCACATCGACTGTGAACTGCCTCACGCCAGAGGCGACTTCTCTTTTGGAGTCCATTTTGGTGAGGTCAAAGGGGTCGATGTCGAGTGGGGCTGAGTCTGCCGAACTCAGGGACTGGGTTCCTCGATAGAGGACTTCGCCTTCGCGCCAGTAGGCCACGAGCTGGTCGAATTCGTTGTTGTGGTCGGCTTGCTGGCCCAGAGCGCAGCGCATCAAAAGAACCTCGTCGTCGGTCAGCCTGAGCGAGTCCGGTGAACTCCGCAGCACGTCGTCGCCCAACCAATACGAGGTGATCAAGAGTCCCTGGCCGATCTCCGAGCGCCGCTGTTGGTCGGTCCAGGCGCTGAGCGCTGGTGACAGAACCTTCAGGGAGACTACGAGCAAGAGGGAGAGGACAGAAAAGGCCACCAGGACTTCAGCGAGGGTTACCCCGTCGTCTCTTATGCTCACAGCTCTGGGCCTGCTGGGTCGAAGCGCGTGAGGCTCAGTTTGAGCGGTTTGACGGCATCGTTCCAGGTCGTCTCGACCTCGATTCGGTAGAGGAAGGACTCACCTGGTACAACCGATAGGGTACGGGTCGCTTCGAATTCGGTGTGGCCGAGTTTGATATGGTGTGTGCTGAGCGCTAGTTCCGCTGCGATGGGGAATTCTTCGGGTACAGGGGCGCTCTCGATGAGTTGGCGCGACCAGGCTAGGGCACCTTGAATGTCTTCTGCTCGCTGAGCTGAGTGGACCCCGGCTGGAATGAGGGCCAGCACGAGCATGAGGCTGGCGGCTATCAGGCCGATGGCCACCATGACCTCGACTAGAGTGAGACCCTCTCTGCTGAGCTGTCGATGCAAAAGACCCCCCCTCCCGCTGGCGTTTACACCCCCTCTAGTATAGCTTAAAGTGAGAGCGGTTGCTCGAGAGGCTCGTTTGGGTCTTGCGAACTTTGCCGTTGCCGAGGACCGCCCAGGATTTTAGCAGAAGGACCCGCCATGAATGAAATGATGAAAACGAAACTTTCCCCCGACCTTCAGGAGATGGTGGCCAACCAGGCTTTGCCGGACCCGGTCTCGGTCATAATCGTTGTCCAGGGCGAAGGCGAAGAGACCTCTCGTCTGATCGACGCAGACCGCCAAATGATCGACAACGTAGGAGGAAAAGTCTTGGACGACCTTTGGTTGATCAAGGGGTTTTCGGCGGATGTTCCGGCCAAGGCGCTGGAGATGTTGGTCCTGTCCCCGAGAGTCAGTCAGATCCATCACAACAGCGACGTCGCGGGAACCGACGAGTAGACTTTTAGATGTTGGATTGGCGCTTTTCTGTGGCCCCGATGATGGGCTGGACCGATCGTCACGAACGGACGTTTCTTCGGGTGCTTTCAAAGCGCGCCGTGCTCTACACCGAGATGATCCCAGAAGGGGCTTTGGTGCATGGGAATCGGGAGCGATTCTTGGCTTTCGACCCCTCGCAGCACCCGGTTGCACTCCAACTTGGAGGCAGTGACCCCGAGCTTATGGCCAAGGCCGCCAAGTACGGTGAGGAAGCTGGCTTTGACGAGGTCAACATCAACATCGGTTGCCCGAGCGAACGAGGGACGCACCGCCTGTTTGGGGCTCACCTGATGAAGCACCCCGAGTTGGTGGCGGAGGTCTATCAAGCGATGAGTGAGGCGGTCACGGTGCCGGTCACTATCAAGACCCGAGTTGGCGTAGACCGGGACGACGACTACCAGCCTTTCGCTGATTTTGTAGCCCGAATGTCCAAGGCCGGTTGCAAAGTGTTTCACGTGCACGCGCGCAAAGCGTGGCTCGACGGTTTGTCGCCCAAGGACAATCGACATATTCCTCCGCTGCGCTATGAATACGTCCATCGACTCAAGGCAGAACGCCCCGATCTCACCATCACCATTAACGGCGGGATCAAGACCATTGCCGAATGCCGTGACCACCTCGAGCGATGCGACGGGGTGATGATCGGACGGGAGGCCTACCACAACCCGTTTCTGTTGGCTCAAGTGGATTCCGCCCTCTACGGAGAGCCCGATTCGGGCATGACGCGAGAGCGCTTTCTGGACGAGATCGAGCCCTACATCCGCTCAGAGCTGGAAGCGGGGGCCAGCCTTCACAGTATGGTCCGGCACATCCTTGGGATCTACGCCGGGCAACCTGGAGCGCGACTCTTTCGACGCGTCCTGAGCGAAGAAGGGGTCAAAGCGGGGGCCGGAATCGAAGTGCTCCACAGAGCCCGTGAGGCGCTCGCCGAGACCGCGCGAGAGGTCGAGTTGTATCAAAGCACCTCCAACGGCCCAGCGCGACTGGCTCACTAGTTCGTCCGCTCCCCAGCGGGGGAGTTGGCCACCCTCAGCGGGCCACCCTTAGCGGGTGGCCCGCTGGCGTTTAGAAGCCGTCGAGTTTGGAGAGGTCGATGAGGCCTTCCGGGAGTTTGGCGATGGCGCTCAAGAGATTGAGGCGGGCGTTTTTGAGTTTCTCGTCCTCGGCCATGACCAAGACGTTGTCGAAGAAGGCATCAATGGCGGGTTGCAGCGCGGTGAGAGCGTCGCTGAGGTCGGTCACGGTGTTCAAGGGTAGCTTTGGAGATAGTGCCTGGTACTGCTTGTACAGGTCCTGAGTCTGCGGCTCCACGAACTGCGACGCATCGACCTCACCTGTGCCGCTGTGGTTCTTGATGATGCGGCAGCAGCGGGCGTAGGCGTTGAGGAGCGTCGACCAGTTGTCCTTGTTGACGGCCTCGGTGGCATCTTTGATGGTCTGAGCGATGCGGGCCGGGTTGGCAGCGCCAGCAAAGACGGAAGCCTCCACTACGTCGTGCTGATAACCTCGGTCTTTGAACAAGACGATCATTCTGTCGCGCACAAAGCTGATGAGATCGACGAGATGGCTCTCTTGAACCTCGACTGGCAGTTGCTTGCCCGCGAGTTGAAAGAGGTCTTCCAGGTTGAGGGAGAGTTCTCCAGCTATGAGCAGGTCGACAAGCGTAAGGGCGTGGCGACGCAGACCAAAGGGGTCAGCCGATCCCGTGGGCTTTTTCCCGACGGCAAAGAGTCCCAGGCGGCTGTCCAGGCGCCCGCCCAGTCCCAAGATTTTTCCGGGTAGAGATTCAGGCTGGCTGTCACCGGCTGACTTGGGCAGGTATTGCTCACGGAGGGCTTGAGCCACCTCTGCTGGCTCTCCACTGTCGAGGGCGTAGATCTCGCCGAGCACGCCTTGGAGCGAAGTCATCTCAACAACCATGGCGGTAACCAGGTCGTTTTTGGCCAGGCTCGCTGCCGCGAGGACGGTGTCTCTCTCTGACGCTGTCACCTGGAGCAGGTCAGCCAGTTCGGCCACCAGTTTCTCCAAGCGCTGTTGCTTGTCGAGCATGGAGCCGAGTTCCGTTTGGAAGGTGAGCCCAGAGAGATCCGAGCGAAAGTCGGAGAGCTTTCGTTCGCGGTCGGCTTTGACAAAGTAGGCCGCGTCGGCGTAGCGGGCGCGAAGCACATCTTCGTTGCCCTGAACGACCAGGTTTCTGTCTTTGTTGTCGCCGTTGCAGACCACCACGAAGTTGGGGAGCAGTTCGGAACCGTCCGCCTTTTCTACGGGGAAGTAGCGCTGGTGTTTCTTCATGACGGTGACCAGCACGGAACTGGGGAGTTTGAGATGCTCTTCGGCAAACTTTCCGGTGATGGCCACGGGGACTTCAACCAGGTCGGTGACCTCGTCCAAAAGGCCCTCCTGGCCCTCTGGAATTCGACCGCCAACCTCGGCGGCTGCGGCTTGGATAAGGCTTGTAATGGTCTGCTTGCGTTGGGCGCGGTCGGCTAGGATCTTATTGGCACTGAGGGTGGACTCGTAATCGCTGGCCGTTTGCAGGAGCAGAGGAGGGGAGCCCTCGGGTCGACTGCCCCGGGTGGTCCGTCCGCTCTTGAGGGCCGCGTACTCGAATGGTATCACGTGGCTATCGTGCAAGGCCACAAGCCAGCGTACCGGGCGACTGAAGGCGGCCTTGCTGGCGTTCCAGCGCATGGTTCGCCCGAAGCGGAGCGAGGAGACGAGCCCGCTCAACTCCGAACTCAGCACGGAACTCGCGGGCTGCCCGGCTTCTTTTTTGGTGGCAGCTACGTACTCGCGCTTTCCGTCTGACTCGATGCGAAGGTCCTCGGGGTTGATGCCTTGAGCCTTGCAGAATCCGAGTCCGGCCTTGGTTGGTTTGCCATCGGCATCGAGAGCCACCTTGGGAGGTGGACCTTTGAGTTCGACCTCCCGGTCGGCCTGCTTGGCCTCTAAGTCACGGACTAGGACCGCGAGTCGTCTAGGGGTGGCAAAGGTTTTGATATCGCCGTGCTTCAAGCGTCCTTTTTTGAGGATGTCGGCCAAGCCTTGGGCGAGTTGCGATGCCGCCGGCCCCACTTCGTGGGAGGGGAGTTCCTCGGTGCCGACTTCCAGGAGAAAATCAGCGGTGTTGGTAGGCGGGGCCGGATTCTCCGTTTGGGGTGTGGAATCAACCGGGTTGCGCTTGATCTTGTCCAAGAGGGG
>CAZVVF010000238.1:0-6422 GCA_964630575.1 uncultured Burkholderiales bacterium
AGAGCATGCTGAAATCCCACAGAGAAGCGTCTGAGATCTTTCGAGATTGTCAGGTTTCGGCCCTCACAGATGTTTCGGGCTTTGGACTGCTCGGTCACCTAGCCGCGATGTTCCTCAGAACAGATCTCGTTGCTCACTTTAGCGCCGAGCTACCGATTCTCGAAGGAGCCCAAGAGCTGCTCCTTACCGGAATTCAGAGTTCTTTGCACGAGTCCAACCGACGTTATGCTCAAAAACTGCTGCGCAACAAAGACTTGCTCGGCTACGAGGTTGCTCTCACTCCCGAGACCAGTGGGCCCATGCTGGCCTCAGTACCTGCCGATCGAGCCGAAAGGTGCCTCGACCTTTTGCGAGAGGCGGGCTATTCCCAGGCTACAATCATTGGGAACGTCCGGCTGACAAGAGAAGCCTAAAAGTCGACTTTGACTCTGGTTGCCGGACTGAAATGAATCGGCTCATCGCGGTTGCCGGAAATTTTGCCGCCGGCCTTGAGGGTCATCTCTCCATCGTACTTAAAGACCTTAAACGGGAACGTCTTTTCTAGGCCCGCAAAAACCTCGTAGTTGGCTCCAATGTTCCCCGAGTCAACATCGTAGGTCACTCGCTGGCTCGCCTCGGCCGACCAATCGACTCGCTGGCCGAAAATGTCGAGATCCTCTCCGGCGATCCTCTGATGACTTTGAGAGTAGAGTCCCATTTGACCGGTGGTAAAGTTGTGCGTAGCTCCGGCACCAGTAGACAGCGTGAGCGTTGTATTGTCGCAAACGGTGCGAGACCAACTCTTGAACACACCGAGGTGCGCGGTAAGGTTGTGCTTAGAGACCTCTTCGTTCTCTTTGCCCCAGTCCTCTGTCTTGTAGCCGTATTCGCCCTCGAATCGGACGAGCCCGTTTAGGCCCTGGGTGGTGGTCCATTTTCCCTGTTGTTCGGTCTTGGAAAACTCGCCCTTAAAGAGGTCCACCTTGGTCTGGGCGCTCACCTGAGCTTTGCCCCATTTGACCTTGGGTTTGACCCGGAATTTGGTCTCTCCAGCTTCCATCTTCCAGCTGTAGTCGCCAGCCTGACCATCGATGTCGAGGGTGTTGGAGTTGATGAAAAAATCTACCGGACTTCGATACCACTTCTTGTCGGAGCTTTGGCTGGAGCCTTCTTGAACTTTGGCCGCTACCGGAGAGGTCTTCTCCGTAGGGCTCGGTGTGGCAGCCCAGGCAGATTGGGGACCGCTGAACTGACCCGCAGCGCACAGAAGAGCCATAGCGAAGCCTCGTCGCATAAGGGGCTTGAGGTTTCGTCGGCGAGGGTGCCTGGTGATGTGAGCGGTGTCGATGGGGCTCGGCGTCGATACCGATAGGGAAGGGTTGGTCCTCTTTTTGGCACGGCGCGTGCGCGCTGCATTTTGATGATGACCGAGCTTTCCTATCATATCCTGCAAGCTTCGGCCTTAGTCGCGCAAGCTCCTATTGGTCTGCGGTTTCACCACCGCGCTGGAACGCCGAGGGCTGTGACATCACTCGGTACATCCCTCACCACGCAAGCCCCAGCCCCCACGATGCTGCGCGCGCCGACTCTCTTTGAGGGGATGACCGAAGAGTTGGTCCCTAGCATGACTTCCTCGCCGATGCTGACTCCACCGGTCACAGTGCTCGCCGGGCACAAGAACGCGTAATCTCCCACTGTGGAGTCGTGACTCACATTGCAGTGGGTGCCCAAAATCACGTGCTGTCCTATCGTGACATTGGTGCTGACCACCACGCGAGGAAAAACCATGCAACCGAAGCCTATCGTGCAGCGTGGGGAGAGGTGAGCCAAGGGTGATATCGCTCGGGCGAAGGGAACGCCTATCTTCTCAACTTCTCGAGCCACCTTTTTTCGCAGTGGGATACTCCCGATCGTCACGATAGCAGCCACTCGCCCGACGTTGTCTTTCAACCAACTCGTATCGCCCAAAACCGGGCGCTCGTGGATGTTGCTTCCGTGTTTGGACGGATCATCATCGAGAAACCCCAACAAGGGGGCTGTGCCGCACTCGACTCTCGAATGCTCCACAATCTCAGCGACCTCACGAGCGTGAGCCCCGGCTCCTATCAAAACAATCGGCAATTCGTCGTTCTGCACGCGGGTGCGATTCGGCCATCACCGCACAGAGACCTTCGCTCGTCTATTCTCAAGAGCCTCTGGCTTGTTGTCCACGAGAAGCAAAATCGTTCCTATTCCATCCGATAGACAGCCTTCATTCTCCGGTTTCGTTCCCATTGGATTTTTCTGAAGAGACGCTTGAACCGGAACATCAGGTCGTGGATTCGCTCAGACCAACCATACGGAAGGGCCTCCGGGTAGGTGAAGAGAGTGGCCGCACTCTCGAAGAATTCCCGCTTCTCGTCCAAATCCGATAAGGCGCCCGGGTCCTCACCATCCAAACAGGCGCAGCTCAAGAGGTATACCGCCTGACTCAACTGAGAGGCCGGGTGTTCGAGCTTCAGCTTGGCCGACGCTGGTGTGCGAATCTTAAGCTCCGGGACCCCCTTCTTTGGACCTGGAAGCTCTAGAAAGGTCTCCAGCACTTTCAAGCTCTGCTCGGGTTTTTGCCTGAAACGCTCGAACGATACCCACACTCTTCGACAATTCCGAGTCTCATACTCGGCAGTTAGGACGGACTGGAGCCAGAGAAGGTGACCTTTGGCCAGGGAGAAGTTCTCGCGTTGACGCAGTGACGCCGCCACCTCATCAGGATCCCGGAGCACCATAACGTAGGACGGATCGACGTTGAGGGCTTGGAAGACTTGATGCCACAGGGGCAGTAGCCGACACACTCGTGGGTCTTTGAAGCCCCAGGTCCGATGAGCCCTAAAGCTGTCTTCCAGGAGCCTCAGAAATTTGGGAATCGCTAACTGTGCAACTCTGGATGTGGCCCAGCCGTCCGGTAAGGGCCTCACGTCGTCCCAGGTGGAACCCAACTGACCGAGAAGCCGATCGTGGAGAGCGATGAGACCCTTATGCTCCCAATGCCCCCCCGGATTACTGGGGCTTTCCCCTAGCAACGGACCACCTAGATAGAGTCCCGACTTTGCCAGAGCTCCGGTGATTAGCGACGTACCACTGCGGTGCATTCCCACCACTACTATCGCATTTGAGTCAGCCACCGGCAGGCAGCTTTTCAGGCCACGATTCGAAGCTTCCTTCGCCACGCTCAGGTGTTCCAGGGCAGTTGGCCGTATCGCATCCGCGCCGCTCCGTGAATCAGAGCGAAGTAGCTTGCCAGATGGGCCTGCTTAGTCCAATGAGCGAGATAGTATTGGTGGCCTCGTTCACCGAGTTCCCTACGCATATCTGGCGAGTCGATCAGACTCTGGATAGCCTGGAAAGCTCCCTCCTCCGACTCATAGATGATACCCCCTTGACTGGCCTCTAGGTTCTCGGCTAGTCCGCCACGATTTCGCGCGATTACCGGAGTTTTTTGGGCCAGCGACTCGATAGCAATCAGGCCAAAGGTTTCGTGAACACGCGAGGGCACGAGGGTCGCTACAGCGTGACGATAAAGGACCGATAGCTCGGCCTGAGATTTCCATCCTAAGAATCTGATACGAGGATTGTGCTCCGAGAGTGCTCGGAACTGATGTTCGAGACTACCTTCCCCGACCAGCAGAAGCTCGTGACGTTCGGTGCGTTCCCAGATACGGAGAAGCTCATGCACTCCCTTACCGTCTTCTAAACGGCCTACGAAGAGGAAGTAGGGAATCTCTGGTCTAGGAGCATCCCTTGTCGGCTCCAGGAGGTCGCAGAAGTGGGGCAGGTGAGCCATTGGTTGCTGGAATCCTCGTTCCTGATGCATTCTAGCTGCGAAGAGGCTCGGAGTCACAAATTGATCGATCTGCTGACTGGCGCGTTGAAGTAGAGTTCCATAGCGCCACAGTTGAGGGGGCCGCTTGGAGTGCAGGGTGCAGCTGAGACAATGAGCCTCTTCACAAAACTCCCGTTTAAACTTCCAGAGGGCATGGGTCGGGCAAACAAGCCAGTAGTCGTGAATCGTATAGAGCTTCACCCAACCCTGACCGGGCGGCTCCAGGAGTAAGGTTCCGGGACCCAACAAGGACAGATTGTGGTAGTGAATCACATCCGGTTTGCCATCGAGCAAGGCCTGGATCGTCGCTCTTTTGAGCAGCGGGTAACCCGTTTGATGGGTCAGCAAGGGAGACATTGCACCCCAACCGCTCTCGAGTTCGTGCCGACGTAGGTTCGGGTGTTCTGGATAGTCTTTCTTGAGAGGGAGTGCGCCATTCAAGAAATGATAGGCATCGGTGCAATGCACCACATCCACCTGATGGCCTTCCTCAGCAAGGGCGTAAGAAAGTCGATACAGGTATTCGCCATCCCCGCCGAAGCAATAGGGCGGATAGAAGGTGGAGAAGAATAGAAAAGAGAGCGGCCGAGTCGGAGGACGATGCAGGCCAGCCGTGTTAAGCATGGAGTTTCGACCCCAACTGATCGTAGCCAAACAGCTCAAAGTCTCTTCGATAGAGTCGATTTATCAAGGTGTAGTTCTCGGGGCTGTACCAATCGTCCGTGTTCTGTTTCGATGTCGCGTTAAGGCGAATGCCCAGGTCCACTTGGAAGTGTTCGGCGAGTCTCTCCAGACTCGCCTCGTCTTCCATCTTGAGTAGCTCAGTGAAGATTGTCGAGGGTACGGAGATCGCGAATCCCCAAATCAGTGTTCGGCTCTGCGGAAGCAGATGAAGATCTCGCTCATACACCTCGGGTAGAACCTTCAAGAAGTCTTTGAACAGGAACGAAGAGAGCCGGTCTTTGATGACCTCCGGTCGATCGCCCTGTTTCACATTCAAGTAACGGAAAAAGAGCCTCTGGGGATCTTGCCAGGCCTCAAACTGCCGGCCCGGACGTCCCCGTTCGAGATTGTATCGAAACTTGTCCTGGAAGAAGGAAATGGTTCGAGAGTAGGGATTCCTCACCAAGAAGGCATGGTCGCACTCTCTCCTCAAGAACCAGCAGCCCAATCTATAGAACAAGGCATACCAAGGGCTCACCTGCTTCAAGGTTGACTGGGAGGACAGGGAGCGATACATCACTTTGAAATTGCTTGTTAAGAGCCGAGCATGTCCTTTGACTTTAAAGTGGATCACTCGACCGTAGGGATCTCTTTCAATGACCTGACCGATCCCAAGATGGCGGCCAAAATCAGTTTCAAGAATGAGATGATCGCCTCACCAAGCCGAAAACTCTTCATACAATCTCTGAGTAAACGCCAGTTGTGAGCCGTGACATAGACGGGCCTGTCGTTGCCTGCTATCAGTCGAGAGAAAACAATCCGGCTTCGTTCCGGATAAAATCCTATCGCTTTCGGTTCTTCCTGTCTGTGTTTGGCATGACGAACCGCGATCCACGGACATACAGGTGTTCTCCAGTGATTTGCTCTGGCTCGAAAGCAAAATTCCGCATCTTCGTAATAGAGAAAAAAGTCCTCCCGCAACAGCCCGATGTCACGAAACACCTCACTCTTGACCAACATGGACGACCCACTGACACAGTCAACGTCTAGCAAGTCTCCGTGCGGAGGGGACTCCTTGGAGCGAACAATATTGAAGTGCGACTGATACCCATCCCATGAATCTAGGCTCAGTCCGTCGAAGACAAAAGAGAATAATTTCTCCCCATGGATCAAGCGCGGACCGCAGAGGCCAACTTCCTGATGTTCCAGAGTTGGCTTGATGAGTTCCGTGAGAGAATCTTCCTCCACAAGCAAATCCGGGTTGAGGATCCAAACATAGTCTGCCTTCCTGGCCAAGGCATAACGGATACCGATGTTGTTGCCGGCCGCGTAGCCGAGGTCACTACCGGTTTGCAGAAGTTCAATCTCAGGGAATCGCTCTCGGAGAATCTGCTCGGAACGGTCCCTTGATCCGTTGTCTATAAGAAGGATGCGGAAGTTCGAATAGTTGAGATTCCGGCAGGCCTCGACACACTCAATTGTGTCGGCATAAGATTCCCAATTGAGAATAATGATATAGACTTCGGGAAGGCTTTGTTCCATGATGAGTCGGGCGGCTCCAAACAACTCGGAGTGTCTTTGCCCCGCATCGGAAATCTCCGCCCCGCCAGAAAGCTCTCGGACCAATTCTACGGAAAGGGAGTACTCGGCCATTAGCGCTGTGACAACATGTCGTAAGCGATGCTGGTACAATGACGGGGTTGTAGACCTGGAATCGCAGCAGGTTTGACCGGCGTGTCAATAGCCAGTGGAGCCTCAGACAATGGCCCTAATAGTTGTAGCCGGAAAAGTCGGAAGCCATGGTCGAAGCTGCCATGCTCAAGCCACTAACTCCGAGAAGCCCGACGGTCGTTGCGCCTAGCATTGCAGCTTCGCCTCCCATACCGAGAAAGAGCGCCCCGACGGCGCCTGCACCTGTTAG
>CAZVVF010000239.1:0-6389 GCA_964630575.1 uncultured Burkholderiales bacterium
TCAGGAACTGGAACTCCCCTTTACGGGCTTTTTCGAGTTTCCCATCCACCACGCGGCCGCTCCGTCAGGTACTTGGAATATGTTCAAAGTGCACTACGGTTTTCGAGTGACGTTTTATGACCAAGATGGCAAGGACCATCGTGAGTCGACCATGATACGGGTTATGCGAGACATGCAACCCTGGGTTGAGAAAGCCCATCGGCAGGCTCAGTTGGACTCGCAAGCTTAGAGCGACTCCAAGGGGGCTCTCAAGCGAGCCACCGAGTCTTTTTTACACACCTTCTAACAGAGTTCTAATGTGGTGTTTGTTTACCGGTAACGTCCCACGGGGTATTCATGTCATCGACGGGTTCGACCTTTTGAGTTGAACCAAACTATTTGGAGGAAATCAATGGCGACAAAAACCGTGACTCTTAAGCCGCTTCACGACCGTATCGTGGTCGAAGCCGTGGCCAGAGAAGAAAAGACAGCCGGGGGAATCATTCTCCCCGATTCGGCTCAAGAGAAGCCGATGATCGGCAAAGTAGCGGCCGTAGGTACCGGCAAGGTCCTAGATAACGGTCAAGTTATCCCCCTTGAAGTCAAGGTTGGTGACAAGGTTCTCTACGGCAAATACGCCGGAACCGAAGTCAAAGTTGACGGAGAAAAATTCTTGATCATGCAAGAGCGCGAGCTTCTTGGTGTGTTCGAAAAATAAGCTTGAGAAATTCAAAGAAATTGAGAGAAAGTAGGAGATAGTTATGGGAGCAAAAATTCTTAAATACGATACGAGCGCGCGTCAAGCACTCGAGCGTGGAACTGACATCTTGGCCAATGCTGTTAAGGTGACCCTCGGCCCCCGAGGTCGCAATGTCGTGATCGACAAGAAGTTCGGTTCACCCACCATCACCAAAGACGGAGTGACCGTCGCCAAAGAGATCGAAGTTGAAGATCCCTTCGAAAACATGGGTGCCCAACTGGTTCGTGAAGTAGCCTCGAAGACCAACGATGTAGCCGGTGATGGAACCACCACCGCCACCGTTTTGGCTCAAGCTATGATCAAAATCGGTCTCAAGAACGTCACAGCCGGCGCCAACCCCATGTTCGTAAAGCGCGGCATGGATGTAGCGGTCATCAAGATCGTGGAAGCCATCAAGAATCAGGCAAAATCTGTTGAAACCGCTGAAGCTATCTGCCAAGTTGCTGCGATTTCGGCTAACAATGATCCTGAGATCGGTAAACTCATCTCTGAAGCCATCGAGAAGGTCGGAAAAGACGGAGTTATCACCGTTGAAGAGTCCAAGACTCTGCACACCGAACTCGAGCACGTTGAAGGAATGCAGTTTGACAAGGGCTACATCTCTCCTTACTTCGTGACCGACTCAGAGCGCATGGAAGCGGTCATGAACGACCCCATGATCCTCCTCGTCGAGAAGAAGATCAGTTCGATTTCGGACTTGCTTCCTATCTTGGAGAAGGTCGTTCAAATGCAGCGCCCCCTCGTTATCATCGCCGAAGATATCGAAGGCGAAGCGTTGGCCACTCTGGTCGTCAACAAGCTGCGCGGAACGATGAATGCTGTAGCCTTGAAGGCTCCTGGCTTCGGAGATCGCCGCAAAGAAATGCTCAAAGACATCGCGATCCTCACCGGTGGGCAAGTCATCACCGAGGACCTCGGACTGAAACTCGAAGCTGTCACCATCGACATGCTGGGTAAAGCTTCCAAAGTCAAAGTCACCAAGGACGACACCACCATCGTAGAGGGTGCTGGCGATGACGAGGCTATCAAAGGCCGAATCGAGCAGATCAAACGTGCTATCGAAGCTAGCGATTCTGACTACGAGCGCGAGAAGCTTCAAGAGCGCCTCGCCAAGTTGGTCGGTGGTGTAGCGCTGATTCGCGTCGGTGCTGCTACGGAAACCGAGCTCAAAGAGAAGAAGCACCGCATCGAAGACGCTCTGTCTGCGACCCGCGCTGCTGTTGAAGAAGGTATCGTCGCTGGTGGCGGAACCGCATTCGTCAACGCACTGAGTGCACTCGATGGGCTCAAGGGTCTCAACGAAGACGAAATGGTCGGCGTCGAACTCGTTCGAAGCGCGCTGGTTGAGCCTCTCAAGCAGATCGCCAACAACGCCGGAAAAGAAGGCGCTGTTGTCGTCGAAAAAGTACGCGGTCTCAAGGCCGGTGAAGGCTATGACGCCCTCAACGACGTGTACGTCGATATGGTGGCTAAAGGCATCGTTGACCCAGTTAAGGTAACCCGCTCTGCGCTGCAGAACGCGGCTTCCATCGCTGGAATGGTGTTGACCACAGAAACCATGGTCACTGAGAAGCCGGAGAAAGACGGCGGCGCAGGCGGCGGCATGCCCGATATGGGCGGCATGGGCGGCATGGGTGGCATGGGCGGAATGGGTGGAATGGGCGGAATGGGCTTCTAGAAGCTCCCTCCGGTGGCTCGCTGAGCGGGCCCCACTCCAACCATTGGCATCAAGCCAACGCAGAGAGCTCCTCGTCGGTGAGACGAGGGGCTTTTTGCTTTGCCTGGAGTTTGGCTCTGGCAGGGCACCAGTGGGGTTTGCTCAGAAGGTACCGTCTGAGCAAATCTGAATGGAGCACTCTATGGCTGACTTTGATGAACCTAAAGTGGGAGATATCGTCTACGCATCGGAATGTGATGGACTCAAACTCGTAGCGACCGTATCGAGCGTTGGTGACGAGGGCTTTTTCTCGACTCTGACGATAACCGGAGAGTCGCTAGACCCTTGGACCTCGGAAGCGGTGATGGATTCTTTTGAGACCTTTGCTTTTGGGGTCTGGATGGATGGCTCGGGTCTACCGGTGTGGTGGGGAGACCTCGATGGTGACGGGAAACTGGAACTGTTGGCTCCTGTGCCTAAAGGCGACCTCTCTCCACCGCTCTTTCGACTTTTTCGTTGGACAGGCGAGGAGCTGTTGTTCCTGCGCAAGAGAGCTTTGCTCAAGGATTCCGACGGGATTTTCCGCTGGTCGAAGCTGGCTGACGAGGCGCTTCCCGGCGCATGGATCGACGGCTTCGAGAACGGTCAGGCCGAGATCGTCAGTATGGAAGGCGGTGAGGCTTCGCGCACCGTTTGTGCTGTCACATTCAACAAAGATGGCATCGTCGCCTTACCGTCGTCTTGAGCCAATAAAACAAGAGCCCAGTTTAAACTGGGCTCTTGGCCTCGTACCGAGTCTATCAGCAGACCATCGCTACCCTTTGCGGTATACAACCCAGTTTTGGGGCAGTCGCTTCTCAGTGATGTGCTGCAGTCCCCTGCGAACGTTGTTGGAGCCGATCATCATGCCGTTTCCTTGGCAGAGAACGACGTGGCCGCGCGACTGATTGAAGGCTGCGTCTCCCGGTCCGGCTTGGGCTGCGGGAATGCGCCTCCAGCCTTCCCTTAAGAGCCGCTGCTCCATCCGTCGGCAGTTGACATCGTGACCGCCGACCATGCCGGCGTTTTGCAGTGCCGAACTGACAAAGTCGGCGCAGTTGTTGGTGAGACCCCCGGCGGCCTGGAAGTAGGGCATTTTTCCTCTGACATCGAGAGAGCGTTGCCCCAAGAACTGTCGGGCTGTATCTACGGCGCGTTGGCCGCCTTGGCTGCTCGGTGGGACGAAACCGTTGAAGGAGGGACCGCCCACGCCGTAGTTTCCACCACCGCCGTAGTTCCCACCGTAGTTTCCTCCGCTACCGAGGAAGTTGCTTATGGGTCCACTCCCGCAACCGCCGCCACCCATGGGCATTCCACAGCCGCTGCCGAATCCTGGGTTTCCGAAAGGCATGGGCTGTCCGCAGCCCATTTGACCCATCTGTCCCATCTGCCCCATCTGTCCGCCCATCATGTTCATCATGATCTGAAGAAGCATTTGCATCATCTGCAGCATCGGGTTCCCACCCATCATGCCCATACCTTGGCCTTGGTAGGCCATGGGGCCACCATACATGCCGTTGGCTTGAGGATGCTGGTTACCATAATTGATGTTGAGGTTTATACCGTGCATCAGTCCGTCTCGCTTTCCATAGAAGTATTGCTATTAGTATCTCAGAAAGAAGTGAATTTGTGATAGGAATTTTGTTAAAGAGATGTTGACGATGTTAATGTTTTGCAACAAATTTGCTCAGAGGAGGCTCCTTTTTAGGAAACGGGGGTGATCCCGGCCAGGGAATGGTAGCGTTGTGAGAAAATTCTGAAGAATGCTTGTTACCGGTTATCGTCTCTATCGGATGGCTCTCAACTGCCTGCGTCCTTTCCAGATCGCCTCTGGAGTTCAAGACCGTTGTCACACTCTACTGGTGGAAGTGTGGAACGAGAGGGGGCAGCGAGGATTCGGGGAGGCGGTGCCGCTACCGCTCCTTACCGACGAGAATCTTGTGGGCTGCGAGTGGACTCTTGCCGAGCAACTCTTACCGCTTTTGCAGGGGCGCGATATCTGGTGCCTCGCAGACCTGCACGGGGAGATGTCAAAGTTGACGCGAGCCAAGAGCGCTCGCTGCGCGATCGACGTGGCTCTCCACAGTTTGCAGTCTCAAGTCTTGGGGGTTCCACTCTCCAAGCTGCTCGGCTCTGGTCGGTCGCGATTTGAAACAAACTACAGTATTGGTATCTGCGACTTGGACGAGACTGAGGAGTTGGCCCTACGATACCAAGCGGCGGGTTACACCAAGATTAAGCTGAAGGTGGGCTTGGAGCCCGACTACGATGTGAGCCGAATCGTCAAGCTCAACGAGGTGCTGAATCCCCAGGTTCAGTTGCGCCTCGATGCAAACTGTGGATGGAGCCGCCACCAGGCGGTCTGGGTCTTAAGGCAGTGTGAACGCCACGATTGTCGTATCGAGTTCGTGGAGCAACCCGTGGCTCGTGAAGACTTTGAGGGGATGCGCTGGGTTAGGGAGCGCACGATTTTTCCCGTGGCCGCTGACGAGTCGGTGCAGAACGAAGTGGACGCCCTAAGACTGCTTGAAGGCCGTTGCGTGGACATTCTCAATCTCAAGCTCATGAAGACGGCGGGTCTCATACCAGCGCTTAGGATCGTTGCCCTAGCGCGGGCTTTTCGTTGCCAGCTTATGGTCGGCGGCATGGTCGGTGAGAGTGAGATCAGCGTGGGGGCTGCGGCTGCGCTGGCGGCCTCCCAAGGCTTCCGATATGCCGACCTCGACGCCGATATTCTTCTGAGGGACGGTCCCTTCGAAGGGACCGAGCCGGCCCAGGGGAGTCTCGAGTTGGACGTGCCGTTTCGAACTTGGGATGCTAACGGAGCCCCTAGGTTCGCTCCGCTCAGGAAGGACTTCGAGCTCTTGAAGGAGTGGCAGGCCTAAGCCAGGCCTGCCCCTTGCAGAGGGGATTGACCGCAACAAGCTGTTTACAGGCCAGGTCCTTATTCCACTGAGATTCCAGTGCGGTGGGCTAGGGTTTGGCCATGAAGATCCAAAGCAGCAGACGAGCCGTAGACCGCAGACCTGACGAGCGAAAGCTCCTCCCCGGGACCTCAGCCCGTCTGGATACCGTGGCTAAGCCGAGTTCCGCCCTCGACGACAGACCCTTGTTAGGGACGGCTATGACGCTCCTTGGGGCGGCGACGCGTTCGGCCCGCGCCCTACCAGAGATCGTGTATCCCACGATCTACGGTGCCACGGCGGCCGAGAAGGCGCAGATAATGGGGACCTTGGACTCCCTGCCTCTTCATCACGTGAGCGGAGTTCGCTCCATCAGTATGGTTCCAGAGATCCCTAGCGCCAAGCCCAACTGGGTGGTTCATGGACGCGCTAGTGACTTGGAGGTGACAAATCGAATCGAGCTGTCACGAAAGACCTTGCTGACAGCCGAGAAACTCCAGCGGACGCTGACTCACGAGATCGGTCACACCGTGGATTATGAGAGCCAAAAGTTCAGATTGTTCGACGAGCGGTCGGCGCGGGCGCCTTTCGGTGAGTCCCCCCATATCAGTGAGTATGCCAAAACGAACCACCGGGAAGACTTCGCGGAGTCGTTTGAAGAGTATTTTGCCGACCCCGAGAAGCTCGAGAGCACCGCTCCTGAGAAGTATGAGGTCTTGGAAGAGATGAGCGAACCAAGCCTGCTAGAAAGACTGGTGGACCGGGAAGAGTTCCGCGAGACTGGAAAGTCCATGGCGGAGGCCTTTGAGGGCAGTGAGGCGTCCCGGCACACCGCGCAAGGAGCTTACCTCGCGAGCGCCGCTCTTCAGGGAGTTCACGGGGTGTCCCAGTGGGTTCGTTCAGCTGAATCTGGCGATAGCTTGGGCCACTCATCTGGGATTCTCAACACCGTCGCCGGGGTGGCGTTGGTGTCAGGTCTGAACCCACTGATCGCCATGGGGGTCCAAGGTGCCAATCAAGCTCTTCAGGGCTCTGTGCGAGCGGGTCGCCT
>CAZVVF010000240.1:0-6367 GCA_964630575.1 uncultured Burkholderiales bacterium
TGGCTGCAGTGCTTTGGAACGCCCGGCAAATAAGTTAATTACCTCTTTAGAAGAGTACTTTTTGTTTTTGTACCCTCCCAACAAATCTTTAATTGTAATTATTTTTTCTAAATCCAAGATTTAAGTTTAAATTATCCTTTTATTACGCGAGGTACAACTATGTAACCGTTCTTTTCTTTTACGCTATTTGCCGTTGCCTGCCCCCCCGTTAACGAATATTCTTTTTGAACAGAGTCTTTTTGAGGAAGCTCGTCCATTCTACAGAAAAGTACTGGACCTGGAGCCGGGACGGCCGGACTCTCTGTCTCGGATCGCGATCATTTATGCACGGGAGGGGCGTCTCGAAGAGGCTGCGGATGTCGCGAAGCACATTTTTAGCAAAGGTTTGGTATCGCGCATTATAAGCGAATACAAGACAGCGACCTCCTTCACTCAAGGGGAGGCGAGTAGCCACATTCGCCTGGGTCAGTTCTTTAGGCAGATGGGCTTTTTGGAAGAGGCGATCCGAGAATTCCTACTGGCCTCTGCCGATCACGGAAAGTATCTCACGGCCACGAATTGTCTGGCAGAGTGCTTTCGTCAAAAAGGTTACCCGCAACTAGCCGTTAAACAGTTCCAGAGGGCTTTGGAACAACCGGGCTTTAGAGACGAGGATTTCCTGGAGTTGCGCTTTAATTTGGCGTGTACGCTAGAACAGATGGGTCAGATGAAAGCTGCCTTGGCCGCTTTTCAGGAGTGCTACGTCATTGACATCAGGTATAGGGATGTCGCCTCCCGAATCGAAGTTCTTATGGAGAAGATGCAGGCAGCAGAAGCATAATCATGGATATTTTGTATAATCAGTGTAGGACATCAAGGATACGCACGAGTGGCCTGGTGGTGATCTTTTCGGTGGCTTTATCGGGGGTAGCCTTTGCCGACGTGCAATCGATGGCGAAAGCTCTTTTGCCCTTCGAGGGTATGCTCACCAAGGGCGCTATTGGTCTAGCTCTTCTTTTGGTTGGCCTCGGTGCTTGGGAGTTTATCGACAACAAGAGGGCCTCGCGGTCGTCTCTCGATATCGCCAAGTTGGCCGCGGCTGCGGCTAAAAAGAAGAGCAGTGCGAGCGCCCCCGCGAGCGGCTCTCTCGATGCGCAGCCAGCGAGTCGTTCCTTTGCCCCGCCACCACCGCCTCCGCCTCCTGCTACCGAGAGTCCTTCCTCGTCTTCCTTTGACTCAGGGTCTCCACCGCCACCACCGCCACCGCCAGCGGATAATCCGTTCGCGTCTTCCACGCCCGCGTCTTCGTCTTCTCCTTTTGGAGACCGAGCCGGAGAGTCGTTGGGTGGAGTTCAGCCGGTGGAGTCTACGGTGGCCTTTACCCCTGCGGATGCAGGCAGTAGTGGCGGCTGGGCAGACCTGCTTCAGCGGGTTCGGGCTGGAGAGCCTGAAGCGGCTTCCTTTTCAGAGAATTCACCGGCTCCATCGACGGAGTCCGAGGCTCAAGCCGCAGCGGCGGCTCAGTTGGGGGCGTCAGCTTCGCCACCATCAGACCTTTCCCAGCCGTCCAATGCCTTCGCACCTCCTCCTGTAGGGGGAGCACCCGCTGAGCCATCGGCCTCCTCTGAGGCTTGGGAAGCTTTGTTGAAGAGAACCACAGGGACCGAGAGTTCGATGGATGCGCCGCCGAGCCAAGACTCTGGGCGGATATCGCTGGGCTCCGGCTTTGCGCCGCCGGCTCCTCAGTCGTCCCCTCCACCAACGGATTTCGGAACCCCCAACGCTCCGGCATTCTCTTTGCCTAAGCCAGGGGCGAGTGAACCCAGTTCTCCACCGGAGGGCTTTGGGGACCCGGGCGGCTTTCAGTTGCCGGTCTCCGGCGGCTCGGACTCGCCGACCTCCTCCTTCTCGCTTCCCGGGGCCTCTGCCTCAGATTCGCCAACGTCTTCTTTCTCCGTGCCTGGTGCAACACCACCGCCACCTGAGCCGAGCGGTCCGCCTTCCTTCAAGCTTCCTGGTGGAGGCTCGTCAGGGGCAGGGGGATTTCAAATGCCGGGGCAATCTCCGTTTGGAGGCGGGACCGATGATTCGTCGAGTACCATGCCGCTGAACGACATGTTTTCCCCACCACCTGGTGGAGCCCCACCGTCTTTTCAGCTTCCATCGGCTGGCGGTCAGCCGTTTGCTGCTGGGGGTGGTGACAGCCCGTTCGATTTTGGCTCAGGTGATGGGGCCGGAAGAACAATTTCTCTAGATTTCTCACAGGGCACGGGGCAGATCCCCCCTCCCCCTCAGCCCAAAACGGAAGGTTAGCCTCTAAGCAGTGAAAACTTCACTCAGTTCAGCATCGGACCAAATCTTGCCGGTTGGCAATCCTCTTATTGATGGAGTCAACCTGTCTGTGGCAGATGTCGAGATCATGCTAGAGAATCTTCTGACAGACAAGTTCGTCGGATTGGTGCAACTGAAATTATCATCTCTCACGGGGTTCTTTCTTTTGAAGGAAGGCACCATATTGAGGGCCCTGGAGTCGACCTCTAGGGGGCAATTGATCGCCCGGCTGCCCGCTCGGCTCTATGGTTTGATGCATCAGCGCTCGACCGTCGAAGTGTCGGTCTATGTCTTGTCGGAGACGATGGTTTCGATCTACAGCTCGGCCTTTGCTTTCACTTCGACGATGCCGGACCGAAGAATCGAGCGCAAAGACATCAAGCGAGTCTTGCGCGACCTCGAGGATAGGCATCAGACGGGATTTATGCGAGTCGTCGGTCCCGATGGCTTCGCCTATCTGCTGTTGGAGGAAGGTACCGTCGTGACGGAGCGTTTCGCGACGCGATATGGCGAGATCGTCTGTGGTCCGGCGCAGGTTAGCGCGGTTCTCGACCACGTTCACGAAAACGGATCTAGGATTTTTGTGCGGTCGGAAGAGAGTTCTGAAATCGACCGCAAAACCCAGGCGGTCATCGAGGACCTTGGAAGAATTCGGCAGCTGACTCTGAAGAAAGCCTCAGCTCTCTTTCGCTCCGCCGAGGAGGTTAAGCTCTCAGAGGAGATCTTCAGAGAGTGGGGGGTTGACCCCAAGACGCAATTCGATGTGGAACTTGAGACCGCGGACGGACGCATGCATAAATATAAGTGTCGTTCGGGTTCGAGTCGTTTAGGTAACCGCGTAGAGGTCCATTCCAATATGTTGAAAGACATGGGCGTGAGTGAAGGCGACCTGGTAAACGTAAGGCCCATATTTTAGGAGCTCCATTGGCAGACTTAGATCAGATTTTGGAAAACTTTTGCCGACTCGACCACGTTTTCGGCGCAGCCGTATTCGACTCGAATGGGTTTGTCATCGAAAAGTATTTTGTTGACGAGCGAGAGACGGACCCTCTCGCTGAGGTTATTCTGAGAAGCCTCCAGGCCGGAATGCAGATCGCTGAGGATTTGGGTAAGGCGCCACTGACTCAGCAGTATATGGAATTTGAGGAAAAACAGATCACAGCCGAGGTAGTGGGGGAGAATTTCGTTTTAGTTGTGCTGGCCGGCTCAGGCGCTAACTTAGGGCGAGTGCGACTAGAAATAAGAAAGAATCGCGGCGCTGTAGAGCGGCTTCTGGCGATTTGAGGAGTAGACGTTGAGCAAGACGATCATGCTTGTGGACGATGAGCCACACGTACTCGAGGTTCTGAGGGTCACCCTTGAAGATTTAGGATTTCGACTGATAGAAGCCCAAGATGGACCGAGCGCGTTGGCCTTGGCCAAGCGAGAATCCCCAGACTTGGTGGTTCTCGATGTCATGCTCCCGTCCATGAGCGGGCTGGAAGTGTGCCGCTCCTTAAAGGGGTCTGACGAGACCGGGAATACCCCTGTGATCTTGCTCACGGCTCGCAGCGGCGAGGATGATGAGAACGCGGGCCGCGAGGCTGGGGCCGACCGTTATTTGACCAAGCCCTTCAGCCCCTTAACCCTGCTGACAGAGGTCGTTAAGCTCCTCAAAATCGAACTTCCTTGAAGCTGGACCACAGCCGAACGACGGGACAGCTAGAGGCGCTCTACAATATGTCCCGAGCCTTGAACTCGACTCTGGAGATTCAAGAGATCTTGCAGACGATGTTGGATATGGCGCTCGATATATTCGAGGCTGACGCTGGCTCTGTGATGTTGGAGAAAGAGGGATTTCTCACGATTCACGTGTCTCGCGGCTTGGAGTCGGAGATTGTGGCCAACACGCGTCAGAAACTGGGGAGCGGGATCGCTGGTTGGGTCGCTCAAACGGGGGAGCCACTCCACTTGGACGGCAAGGTCGAGGACCCGCGCTTCAAGCAAGTGGTCAATCGTAGCGACTCCATTGCCTCCTCCCTCTCGGTTCCAATATCTGTAGAGAACAGCATTGTTGGGGTTCTCATGATCCGTCGGGTCGGTGAGCGCACTTTTGCCGACGGAGACCTGGCCTTTCTTGAAAGCGTCGGGGACCTGGCCGCTGTGGCTTTGCAAAAGGCCCATCTTTTTCAGTCTGAGCGAACGCAGCGCCACCTGTTGGAGCTGAGCCACCAAAAGTTATCGGCCACCTTCAATTCCATGGCCGATGGGGTTCTGGTTTTCGACCAGGATGGACAACTCCTCACCCACAATCCTGTGGCCGAGCTGTTTTTGGCACCGCTGATGGACGAAAAGCCGGACGCACTCGCTAGAACTTGCTGCCGGGTTCTTCAGGGCGGCGGAACGGAATTGAAGTCGGGTGGGCGCCAACTCAAGGTGGTCACCACTCCGCTGGTGGTTGACGGCGAGGAGAGTGGTTCTGTTCTTCTGCTCAGAGATGAGACGGCTCATCGCGAGTTGGAGCGAATGAAGTCCGAGTTTCTCTCTATGGTCAGTCACGAGTTGAAGACTCCCATTACAACTATTGGGGCCTTCATAGAGCTGCTTCTCGACCGAGAGTTTGAACGGGAACGGCAAACTCACTTTTTGGGGATTTGTCAGCAGGAGAGTCGCCGTCTGCAGGCTCTGATCGATCAACTCCTCCACCTTACGCGGTTAGAGGCCGGACGTTTTATTTTGGACAAATCGCTGCACGACTTTGGCCAGCTTGTGAAAGACTGCATTCCGGCCTTCGTGGAGCCCAATCCCAGCCATGAAATTGTTCTTCTCGAACCCTGGCCGGTGGCCGAACTGGAGGGGGATGCTACGCTGCTCACGCAAGCGGTCACGAACCTGTTGTCGAACGCGGTGAAATACTCGCCCGAAGGCGGCAAGATCAGTCTGCGCCTTTCCCTTGAGCCTTCTAGGGTCGTGTTGTCGGTCACCGACGAGGGTGTAGGGATTGCTGCGGAGAAGATAGGTTATGTATTCGAAAAGTTTTTCCGTGTGGATAATTCGTTGACGAGAGCCACAGGTGGAACTGGCTTGGGACTTGCAAACGTGAAGCACATCGCTTTGGCTCACGACGGAAGAGCTTGGGTTGAAAGCGAACCTGGGAAGGGGAGCACCTTTTACCTGGCGCTTCCCAAGAAATCTGGAGGTTAATGACATGCTCAAGCAGGAGCAACGCACCACACTGGAGAGAAAGATAGAGCGCTTTTCTCAGATCTTGGCCGACAAGCCTGATGATGGCTTGACTGGGCTTGCGTTGGCCGAGGCTTCGTTCCGTAGAGGTCTGAAGCTAGAGGCTCTGACAGCCTATCAGATCGTGACTCGAGAGAAGCCCGTGCCAGAGGCGCATCTGGCTGTTGCCGAGATCTATTCCCAGCAGGATATGATCGCTGAGGCCTACGGGGAGATCCGGAAGCTCTTTGAATTGGAGCCCGACAATGTCGAGGCGAGGTTGTTGGCGCGAAAGCTCGAACAGCAGGTTCGCCCCCCCGAGGACATTGCCGATATTCTCAATCGCCCGACAGACGACGCCTCCTTCCTTGAGGCGAGGCTGCGATTGCAGATTCAACGAGCCATTCACAATCGAGAACTGCAGGAGCGAACTCGAAATGTGAGCCTAGAGCCAGGGGAGGTCATTCACGAATACTACGTCGAGGAAGCCATGAAGAAGCTCATCGAAGTCGATGAGCGTCTGCGAGCGCTCGACGAGCTCAAACTTTTTAATGCGACTCTGGAGATGATGCCGGAGCCAGAGACTCTCTCTGCTGAAGCCGAGAGCGAGAATGTCGAATCGGAGGTCAGCTTAACGGAGGCTGAGGCCTATAGCGCAGAGAGCGATGAAGTCGCAAGCGAGGAACAGTCCGAGACGGCAGCGGCGGACTCAGCCTCGATAGAGGACTCCCCCGCGGTCGAGAGCATGGAGACTGCAGAGGCCGTTAGCGTCGAGGAGAGCGTCAGTGCCGGCACCGTGCTGGGTGAGACTGAGGAGTCGGCACCCGAGGCTGACAGGGACCCGGTCGAGGAGGCT
>CAZVVF010000241.1:0-6349 GCA_964630575.1 uncultured Burkholderiales bacterium
TCGGCTGTCATCTCCAGCATCTGAGCGAGATCGGGAAAAGCATCCGGCATCGGTAAGGGAGCAAATTCAGGGGTGATAGCAGAGGCCGCCTTGATGTTGTGAGGGCAAACGTCTTGACAGATATCGCAGCCGAACAACCAGTCCCCCATCGCTTCACGATGTTCCACGGGGACCTCATCGTACTTCTGATTGAGATAGCCCAAGCAGTTCTCTGAATCCAAGACCCATTCCTCAAGACAACTCGTGGGACAAGCGTCCAGACACAAACGACAGCTGCCACAGATGGAATAATCAGCAGGCCTATCGGGCACGATCTCAAGGTCGGTCACCAGCACGCCCAAGAAAACCCAACTCCCTAGTTTGGGCACGATCAGATTGGTGTTCTTGCCCGCTCGCCCTAGACCCGCCTTCTCGGCGAACGCGCGCTCCAAGGGAGGCCCCGTGTCCACAAAACAACAACTCTCGGCGCCGTGGTCTCGGGACAACTTGGCCGCCACCGAGTTCAGCCGCTCAAGCATAATGTCGTGGTAGTCCAGCCCCCGGCAATACTTGGAGAGCCGTCCGCGAAGACCATCCTCTCGTTCAGGATCCGGATGACCGTAGCTGAGAGCCACGGCGATCACCGAGCGCGCACCGCTCAACATCAAAGTAGGGTCCGTGCGCTCCGGCAGATCAGTGGGTTCGAAGGGCCCGGCCCCACGCTGGGCCAAAAAGGCTCGCTCCTTCTCTAGAACCGAAGCATCCGTAAAACCGACCTTGTGAAATCCGGCCTGCAAAATGAAGCTTCGCAGCTCTTCTCGACCCGACTCATCCAAGCGAGCCGGTCGCTCGGCAGAAGATGCCATTTCAGGGGGCCTAGTCTGCCGAGTTCGGGCGAGAGTATTCGGCTTTGGGCCAAAGCGAAATCCCGCCACGAGGTGTGAACTGACCATGCACGGTCAGTTTGTAAGGGTCTAGGAGGGAGACCAGATCGTTGGCGATCCTGTTCACGCAGGCTTCGTGAAATTCGCCCCTCATTCGAAAGGTACCCAAGTACAGCTTCAGAGACTTACTCTCCACGCAGTACTCGTCAGGTTGGTAGTCGATCACGATCGTGCCAAAGTCTGGCTGCCCTGTCACCGGGCATATCGAGGTAAACTCGGGGGCCTCGATGTGAATCGTTCCAACGACTCGATTCTGGTTTGTCTGACCAGCGAACGGATTGGGAATCTTCTCCAAAATCTCGATATCGGGCTCGTCGTACTTGTAATCCGTCGATTTCCCCAGTGCTCTCAAATCCACCAATCAGCCTCCTGTCGCTACCGAACGCCCCAGAGCTTGTGCCCCTGAACGGTCAGACGATAGCCAAATTTCATACACGCCTCAACGCAGGCTTGCAAGTTCGCCGCATTGGCCTGCGGATCGTCCTCGTCCATTGGCATGAGATAAACCGGATGGCCGCTGGGACGGCAGATCAAAGCCTTTGTCTGCGGAACCTGCGAGGAAAACATGGGCAACCCGTCCTCCGGGTTCTGTTCTCCAGCTTTAATAACATACTTCATGGCGTCAATACGGTCCAGCATGCGCGGGTGCAAGCGAGGAGTCTTAGGCGAGCAGACCACCGTCACGGCAGAATCCTCTGGCAGCTCTAGCCAAAGAGTCCCATTGGTCTCAAGCTGAACCTGCCGACCCGAGGCGATCAGCGATTCCACCAGCGGAACTAGATTCTGCCGGAACGGCTCTCCGCCGGTCAAGACAATGAGATCGCAGAACTCCGGCCGAACTTGATCGATCCGCTGCAGGAGTTCATCGAGAGTGGGCCTCCAGGTCGAGCTTTCGAAGTCGGTATCGCACCAGAAGCAGCGGAGGTTACAACCTCCGAGTCGGACGAAAACAGAGGGGTACCCGGCGAATGGCCCCTCCCCTTGCAGGGTATAAAAGACCTCTTGAACCCACAGGCTCGAGCCATCGTTCAAGTCCTGTTGGCGAGTGGGATTCTGCCCCTTCAAGAAAGACCCATCTCGCTCTGCGCCCGCTCTATCAAAGGGTCTATTCGACCCGCCTGTTCAAACCCGCGAAGCCTCAAGAGGCAAGAGTGACACTTTCCGCAGGGCGGACACTGCCCCTCATAACAGGTATGCGAGTGGGCCAGTGCTCGCCAACACCCCGGCAACTCGAAGGACATCTCAACGGTCTTCTTCTTATCCAGGAACAACAGCGGAGCTTCAATCTTAATCGGCCGGTCTAGGGCCTCTCGGATGGAGACCTCCATGCTCTTGAGGAAACTCTCTCGACAGTCCGGGTACCCTCCGAAATCCTCTTGCGACACTCCGATCACCAGACTCTCGCAGTTCTCCACATAGGCCCGGTTGGCAGCCACGGCCAAGAACAGCAAGTTGCGACCCGGAACGAAGGTATTCTCCAGTCCTCCGGGGAGGGCCTCAGCACTCTCGTAGTGCTCGACCTTCTGATCGGGGTCGGTGAGTGGGCTGGTACCGGCAAAGAGTGAACCGAGTTGAACGACCTGCTGAGGAACCTGAGCCAACTCTGCGATCTTGGCCGCACAATCCAACTCCAACCTGTGGCGCTGACCATAGTCGAACGTTAGGCAAACCACATCACGCTTCTGAGCCAACGCCCAGTAGAGGCAAGTTACGCTATCCTGTCCCCCAGACAAAACCACCATCGTCTTCATAAGGTGGCCCGCCTTCTGCCCCAAGAGACCCGATGCCTCTCTGGTTCTGAAGCTTTCCAAACATCTGTTTACATCGTGTTTACTCCAAGATTTCGCCACTAGGGCATAGTGGATTTATGGCAAATTCTCTGCTCCAGCTTCGTCATCCGAGCAAATTCAAGACCCGGTCCTTGCCGACGAAAGGTGTCCAAGACGCCGAGCAGAGAACCGCACACAAGATCGACAACAAGATTCTCTCGAGTCAAACCTCGCTGGCCGAAGACGTTCAGTCGGATGCTGTGAGTCTGTCCACTTTTTGCGACACGGTCAGTGACCTTGAGGAGATTGCCTCCAGAGCCGCCAGTTTCCGTCCCGATGGGTTCTCCAAACAGGAGAGAGACACGATCGATCAGGCCTTCAGCCAGATAGGCCAAGACCATCCCAAAAAGATCGATCCGGAACTCAAGGCCCTCTATCAACAGGTTCACGCTGGTGCCCTCGAAGCCAGCGAACTCACCGAGGAACTCAACTGGAGAACCCAGAGAGCCTATGGTGACGTCGCCTCTGAGCGTTCGGGACCGGTGTTTCAAGAGGAGCGCTACAAGCTCCGAGCCAGCCTCCATGTCCCTCGCACAGAGCGTGCCAAGAGCAGCAAGGTTCACTTCCGCCATCCCGAACTCGATAGCTTGGTGACAAAGGCGATCGACCTCTTTCCTCGTTTAGACACCGATCACAATGAGGTCGTCGACCGAAAAGAAGCGCGAAGTCTGATCGCCGAGTATCAAACACTGGGCCTCACTCCTGCCGAGGCCACCACCCTCTACAGTCGACAAAAGCAGTTCGCTTCGGTCGTCGACCCAGCAACCAGTGGTGAGCAACTGCGCATGGAAGACTTAACCCTGCTGCTCAGTGAGAACTTCCCCAGCGAGCCCAGCGAGAAGCTCAAGGACACGGTCACCTCGATCAGCAAACGCTTTCGGCATCAACTCAAAACCGAGACCCCTGAACCGGCTCCCTTCCTCCTGGCCGACGAGTTTCAACCCTCAAACGTCAAGCAAGGCCGCGAGGGGAGCTGCTGGTTTCTCTGTAACCTACCGGCCCTCTCTCAAGAGGAGCTCTCCTCCATCATCACCCCAGAACAAGGCGGCTACCGAGCCACCCTCGCCGACGGGCGAACCACCTTTGTCGAGCCCCTCAACGAGGCTGAGCGACGAACCTACAGCAGCGGTGATGGGGCCTGGTCTGGACTCTTGGAAAAAGGAGTCAGCCAGATCCTGAGCGAGAGCAACCAGGATCTCAACGGCGGCTATGCCAGGATCGGACGCAAGATGCTCAGCGGTAAAGATTCCGTAAGACACACCTTCTACGAAGCCCAGGACGGTCTGGAGGGGCCCGACCTGCGAGACCGGGAGAAGCTGTTTAGCTCCCTGGAAAAGGCGATTTCAAATGGGTCCGCTGCCTTTGCCGCAGCAGTCAAGTCTGACTTCGACGAGGGAATCTCGGAAATATCAGCCGCCCATCACGCCTACACGGTCCTCGATATCGATCGCGAAAACGATACGGTCGTAGTCAGAAATCCTTGGGGGCGAAGCGAAAGAGCGGACCTCGATGGAACGAACAACGGAGTGTTCGAGCTCACTCAGGATCAGTTTTTTGCAAACTTCTCCTACATCTACCTAGACCAGAGCCCAAACGAATCAGCAGACTTGCAACGGATAGCCTAGTGAGAGAAAATCGCGAAGCTTGAAGTAAAGCCGTGAAGCGACGTCACATCGTTCACAGGCCCGATCTCTCCGTTACAGAAGAAACCGCTGAGCGGCACATCACCGGCCAAAGATTGGAAGACCTTGCTGTCGTGACTGGGCATCTTGTAGAGTGCCTGACCGCGACCTAGACAGCTGAAGAGCAGAGCCCCAGCGACCTGCCCCGGTAAACTCTTCAGAGTCTTGGTTAAGACAGATTTTAGATCGAATCGAGATGTCTTGTCGTTGCGCAGATGAAACTGGAGCGTCTGTCCGAGGCGAACTCGCCCGCCCACAACCAGGGCGCCCCGACGTTTATCGGCCCCAAGAACTTGGCGAACGAGAAAATCTCCCGGCCCGTACGTTAGAGCAGGACGACCAGCACCGAGCCCTACAAAGATGGCTGTTTGAATGTGGTCTCGCTTCTCTTGGACGGTCAATCCTTTGAGCACAGCGTCGAGAGCATCGGTGGCCGGTTTACCCGAAAGCTCCAGGATCACATTGTCTCGAACGGCTGTCACAACATACTGTTCGCCGAAAGGCTTGCAGCCTTGACACACCGCGGGGCTCAACTCGATAGCGCCTGCCAAGGCAAGACCGACACACCCTCTCCGATGCAATTTTTCGGCACAAAAGAGAGCCGCCTGGCCTGGCTTTTGACACCCGCTGGACAACCCTCCGACCTTGGGCACACCCGGGTAGGCAAAATCGATGCCAGCGAGGGCGTTGTCGGCCTCGAACGAAAAGGGGTCAGCCAGAAGGATCAAGCCTTTGATGTCGTCTCGTCCCTGGGTGCCCATCGCCTGTTGCCAGGCCTCTGGTGGCGCATCGAGATCAGGCAGGGAATCCAAGTGAAAGGGGAAGACCTCAACCTCGGGGAGCCAACCGCACAGAAGACTCAGACCTGGTTTAAATTCCGTTTCCTCACCCAAACCCACCAAGCCACTCGCGGAACTCCCCAAAAAAATGGCTCCCGGCAAACCTGCCTTGAGCGCTTGAAAAAGCTCCTCGTAGCGGAGCGAGAACGAGTCTGAAACGAAAACGAAAGCCACCGTGGGTGGCTCCTCTGAGGCCAGCGCCTGCAGACACTCCTCCACGCACTCCAGCGGGCACGATCGGCTCGAGAAGGCTGATCTCCAGAGCCTTTGAGTCACTCGCCCTCGACCAGAGCGTCGGTCTTGGCAGCCGCAATAAAATCGTTTTTGTGCAAGCCTTTGATCTTGTGGGACCACCACTCCACGGTGACCTGTCCCCACTCCAGGACGATCAGAGGGTGATGGTCCTGCGCTTCGGCCATAGCGGCGATGCGATTCGTAAAGGCCAACGCTTCGGCGTAGTTCTTCAGCTTAAAGACTCGTCGGAGCCGTTCGATGTCGTCGACCCGCACAGTCTCCCAATCCGGGATCTCAGGCTGATATTTTTCTCTGTCTTGGTCACTGACAAGCGGGGCGTCAAAACGGCACGCCTCGCACGTCATCTCAGTCAATTCACTCATAGCCGCCCATTCTTGAGACCCCGATCAGCGGCCTTCTCCCGAGCCGAATCGAGGGGAAAAAGATAGCCCGAAAAGCAGTAGGATGACCGCCAGGGAAAGTCCCGCCGACCAGAGTCCCCGGCGAAACCACTGGGGCTCGAAGCGAAAAGTCACCGCGTGACGGCCAGCCTCGAGATAGACGCCTCTAGAGGCCATGTTCGTCGGGAAGACCGGTCGTTCAAGACCATCCACGTAGCACTTCCAACCCTTGTGATAAGCATCGGTGAGGAGCAACAGTTGAGTCGTCTCGGTCTCCACCATAAGGTCGAGCTGATTGCTCGTTTCAGCCAACCACTGCACAGCGCCAGCGCCGGGTCTGAGGCCCGGAGGGGGAGCGACCGAAACAAAGGCCTCGGTTCTCGGGTCGAAGTCTCTCAATTCTGCGAGATCGCGCAGAGGGCGCACCGAGCCCACCAGGTA
>CAZVVF010000242.1:0-6337 GCA_964630575.1 uncultured Burkholderiales bacterium
ATAATTTTATTTATAATTATCAGTTATCCGGCCATCCTTCGCGCAAGGCTACGGACGGAGTCGAACAATATTTTTAATGACTATTTGGCTTTATTCAATAATTAGCGTTATTATTGTCAGCTTGATTTCTTTGATCGGCGTTTTTATCCAAGGTCCGAATACAATGCCACCGAACCATGGGTATTCTTTGTTTACATGGGTATAAAAGCTTTCGAACCAGGCATTTGTGGGCCTAAAAACCTGAGGGGTAGAAGCCGTTTTTTTGTTGCCATTGCTGGCATACCATTCGATCTCTAGCTTCCTCTTCATCGAGCATGGGCATCTCGACGGACTGGGACACGCCGCGAGTCATAACAGCACGTCGCATGTGAGCGCGCCTTCTGAGACGCTTGAGGGCTTCGGTGTAGTCTTGGAAGGTGAGTTCTCTTGGCATCGAACATACGTTCCCTGACCCCTGGGCCATCCCCTATCCCACAAAGGTATTTTGCTGGGTGCATTTTAAGGAGGCTTCGGGATGGAGGTATTGTGAAGCGGAAAACGAGAAGGCGGAAATTACCCGCTCCACCTCTGGTGCTTCAGCCCCATTTTGCCAGGATACCGTCCGACTCAAGCAAGGCTGAGAGGCTTCTTGCTCTGGGCCGATTTTTGGCCCAGCATGGACTCTTGACCGACGGTGGGGTGAAGAGTCTCGACAATGGCTTGAGAGGCCGCAATGACGTGCGGAGCCTGGGTCTTCAAGATGTCCGTTCGTGGGCCCACGGTTTGGTGGTCGAGCTCTGGCTTGCTGAGCCTCAAGAGTGGATGACTCTGTTCGAAGACTATCGTCGGCGTTTTGACAAAGGCAAACCACGCCGACCCAACGCTCTTCAGCGACTCTACCTGGAATGGAGTCCCGACTACTCATGGCCGGGTCTGCTGGATGCCTGCAGGGTCCACGGGTTTCTTTGGGAGCGCTTGGATGAGGCTCTGGCTCGGCTCCACGACGACCACCCCGAACGACCGCTGCTGAGCCTGGCCTCGCAGTGCAGGACCAACATGACAGCCTGGGATGACGCTTGGAGGCAAGGGGTGACGGACCCCTCGGTTTTACTCCAACTCCTGTTTAAGGTGTCTCGGCACGATGAGCGACTCCCGCGACTGAGCGCTATCGCTGCTTCGGTTCGCCTCGATGAGGAGTTGCCGTCCTGGGCCTATTTTGTGATCGCGGCCTGCTGCTGCTCTTTTGATGAGGCCAGAACGACGCGACCGTCCGTGTGCCTAGAGGATCTCGCAAGGAGCGTTCTGGACGCCTTCGACGGAATGCACCAAGCTGAATTTCTCTGCGGGTTTCGGGCTTTTTTGAGTCGTGAGGACACCCTGCAAAAGCTCATGGCAGGCTTGTCCCCGGCCGACCCGCTGCAAAGGGTGACCTACGGAGCGCGTCCTGGAATCCGTTGGATAGAGTCTCTCAGAGAGGAACTCGAGCAGCTTATCGCGCTTCGCTCGTCGTCTTCTCTGTGAGATAGCGAGCGATCTCGTCGTAGGCGACGTACCCGCCACGGTACAACTCCGTGAGCGCCTTCTCCAGCGTACACATGCCTGTGCCTGTGGAGGTCGCGATGACGTTGAGGATCTGATGGGTCTTCCCTTCGCGCACCAGGTTTCGGATGGCCGGCGTGGCTATCATCATTTCAAAGGCAGCGACTCGACCGGAGCCATCGGCCCTGGGCAACAATCGCTGGGAGACCACGGCCAACAGCGAAGCGGCGACCTGCTGTCGCACCTGGCTCTGCTGATGGGGAGGAAAGACATCGACGATGCGGTCGACGGTCTGGCACGCGTCGTTGGTATGAAGGGTAGCCAAAACGAGGTGGCCGGTCTCGGCCGCGGTGAGCGCTGAGGCGATCGTTTCCGTGTCCCTCATCTCCCCTACCACGAGAACGTCAGGGTCTTGTCGAAGGGAGAATTTGAGAGCCGATTTAAAGCTGAGGGTGTCGCTGTCTACCTGGCGCTGGTCGATGGTGGATACGAGGCTTTCGTGATAGTACTCGATCGGGTCCTCAACGGTTATGATGTGGCAAGCCCGGCTTCGATTGATCGCGTCCACAAGACAGGCCACCGTCGTCGTTTTTCCAGATCCCGTGGGGCCGGTGACCAGCAACAGACCTTGAGGGCGATGAGCGAGTCGAAGCAGCGTGTCCGGGATTCCCAGGTCGTGGGGGTCCGGAATGCGGTAAGGGATCAGCCTGAGCGCGGCTGCCGGATACTCCTTCTGAAAAAAGACATTGAGTCGGAAGCGCGTCCCGTCGTCCAGGGAGAGAGAGCCGTCAAACTCTCTGTCTTTTTGCAGGGTCTGCCACTGCGAAGACTTCATGACCGACCGGAGCATCTTTTCGATAGCGGCGGCGTCGAGAAGGGGAAGGTTGAGCCGTTCCAGTTCCCCATCGACCCGAAAAATTGGAGGCCTCTTGACCGAGAGATGGATATCCGAGGCGTTGGTCTCGCGAGCCATCTGCAGGAGCAGACGAAGGTTCCAAGGGTAGCTGGCCTTTCGTCCCGGCCGTCCTTCCAGGGCTCTGAGAAACTCATCCTCACGCAGCGCTTGGGAGAGTCCGATCTCCTTTGAGATGCAGTTCTCTCGAACCAGGTAGGCCAAGCTCTCCTCGAAGCTGCGGCACTGCTTCTCCTTGGATACGGCCAAATTGTCTCGCAGGTCTTCGAACTGGCGACCTGCGACAAGACCCGCTGTATCGGGGCCGTTCTGCAAATACTCGAGGGCGACATGACGGCTTCCGTCGAGTCCTGGCACCAAGCGTTGAGTGGAGACGCAGCGCAGAGTGAGACTCAACTCCTCCGCCCGACGCGAGCGCTCGCGTTCGGGAAACAAGGCCAGCAGCCGCTCCAGCGAACTCACCACATCTCCCCCCTTGAAGGTCGCGATAACGAGCTTGCCTTCGAGGGCCCAAGCGATAGCGGCCTCGGCCGTCTCCTTGCCGTAGACCTCGTCGATGAGGATGATCTCCGGGGCGCGCCGGTTGACCAGTCCGATCCCCGAACTCCAAGAGTCAAAGTCTGTCCCCAGTTCCTGTTGGAAAACGGGACTGATGAATCCCTCGTACAGGAAGCTGATGCGATCCTGTAGGGTTATGACCTGAGCTTGTCGTTCCAGAAGGACGTTTCTAAGAAAGGCGCCGGCGGTAGCCGATCGGCCGCATCCGTGGGTTCCGGTCAAGAGGAATAACCCGCTGCGAAAAGTGGCTAAGCGAGCGAACGGCTCCATAAGCCCTAGGTCCTGAAGGGTCGGAGGCGAGGGTGGGACACGGGTGGCGGTGAGCGCGGGGCGTCCGGTACTGGAGAAGATCTCCACCGAGTAAGCCGATTGCAGAGTGGGGTCCGTAAAGGTGAAGAGCGTTGTGCTGTAATCGAGGTCCTCGAGATCGGCAAAGATAGGTCGCATCTTGACCCGCTCGGGGTCAACGGCCAGGCCAGCATCCCCCAATTGAAGCTTCTGAAAGTCCCCCTTCCCTAAACGTGCTAAGGGGGGCTCCTCCTCTCTCAAAAAGAGTTCGGAGCCGCCGACCAGTTCCAGCTGTGAGAGCCACTCCTGAAGTGTCATTTGGGCTGCTTCTAAAACGAGTCGGGACTTCCTACAAACAGATATTCGTTACTGGAAAGGGAGTTTTGAGGTTCTCGGTGCAACGGCCTGGAATATGGCATGCAAGTTTGAAGATCTAACCCCCAAGCACCTGCGCCGAGCGGGCGGCCCGCGTCGCGGCCGAATAATCACCGAGCGAGGTGTGATTGAGACTCCTGAGTTTTTGCCCGTAGGAACTAAGGCTACCGTCAAAGCGATGACTCCAGCTCAGTTGACCGAGATCGGGGTACAGGGCTTACTAGCGAACACCTACCACCTCTACCTGCGTCCCGGAGCCAAGGCGGTCAAGCAGATGGGTGGTCTCCATACGATGATGAATTGGAACCGTCCAATCATGACCGACTCCGGTGGCTTTCAGGCCTTCTCTCTAGGAGCGGCCAAGGAGCACGGCGTGGGGAAGCTGGGTGGAGTCTTCCCTGGGAAAGGGGCCGAAGCGCCGGTCAGAAAATCGCACAAGTCTGGCTCGACGTTGGCCAAGGTCGATAACGACGGAGTGACGTTTCGCTCCTTCATCGATGGCTCGACGCACAGATTTACGCCGGAGAGTTCCATCGCGATTCAACGAGACCTTGGGGCGGACCTGATCCTGGCTTTCGATGAGTGCACCTCGCCGCTCGCCGGCAAAGAGTATACCGAGATGTCTCTGGAGCGAACCCATCGCTGGGCGCTTCGCTGCTTGGAGTCGCCACGCGCTCGGCACCAGAGTCTCTACGGAATTCTGCAGGGCGGAGCCTATCGTGACCTTCGTCAGAAGGCCGTCGACTTTATGGTGAAACTCCCCTGGGATGCTCTCGCTATCGGGGGATCCCTGGGCGAGACTAAAGAGGACTTCCACTCCGTGCTGGATTGGACGATCCCCCAGCTTCCTGACCATTTGCCGAGACATCTTCTGGGCATCGGACAGATGGACGATCTGTTTGAAGGAGTCAGTCGGGGAATCGACACCTTCGACTGCGTGATTCCCACGCGGTTCGCCAGAACCGCGAACGTGATGGTCGGTCCCCATTTTCCCCACCGCACCAAACGCGGAACGCTCAACCTTCGTCAGGCGCGGTATCGAGATGATTACGGTCCGATAGACCCGGATTGCCGGTGTTACACCTGTCGCAACTTCCATCGAGCCTATCTCCATCACCTCTTCGCGAGCAAAGAGATACTCTCGGGAACCTTGTGCTCCATCCACAATGTGGCGGCCCTACTCGAGGTGACCCGTCGAATACGGGAGTCCTTGGAACTCGGAACGTTTGAAGAATTCAGAAACAGCTACTTAGGCAGCGAAAAAGCCTAAGCTACATAATCCCCGAAAGGTCAGCTCGGGCGATCAGTTCTTCTGAATCGAGAATCGTTATACGATGACGACGGATGCTCAGCAGACCGTTGTCTTTCATCTCGTTGAGAATCTTGGTGACGGTCTCGCGAGTCGTGCCAACCAGATTTGCCAGCTGCTGATGGGTCAACGACTGATCGATCACAACGTGGCCCTCGGGTGTCTCTTGTCCCATTTCACCAGCTAGGGTGAGTAGCTTTCGAGTGACTCGGCTATAGGAGTCCAGAAAGGCCATGGACGCGATATCGTCGGTCAGGACCCGCACCCGCCGCGTGAGTTGCCGCAGCATCGGCACGCTCATACGCGGGTATGACTCGAGCATTCGGGCGAAATCACGTTTGTTGATAGAGAGCAGGACAGAACTCTCCATGGAGATCACTGTGGCCGAACGGGGCACATCATCGAGCAGGGCCAATTCCCCGAGGAATTGATAGGGAGTCAGAATGGTGAGGGTGAGTTCCTTGCCTTCGGAGTTCATCAACTCAACCTTAACGCTGCCTTCAGTGAGGATCATAAACTCTTCACCGGGGTCTCCTTGGTGAAAGAGCGTTTCCTTTTTCGCAAACTCGCGCCTACTCACAATGGTAGACAGCATCTCCAGGTCTTCTTTCCGTAGTCCTGAAAAAAGAGGTACCTGTTTTAATACTTCAACAATGTTCGCCACCCAGCCAGATTCACGAATCGAGCACTCAGTCCTGCGAAGACGAAACACAACCTGACTAAACGCCTATTCACGATACTCTGCAAAGAGGTACGAAGAGAGGTTGGGGTGGAAGGAAGCCTTCGTCGGGCGAGGAACCGTCCTTCTATGGGACGGCTTACGAATTGTCCCTTTTTGGGGCGGGGTCAGACTACTCCACAAGTTGGGATTTACCTGGAATAGCGAACTTGAGTAGACAACAAGAGACCAAGGCCGAACATCTCCTCGATGCAGGAGACTTAGGAACATTAAGTCGAGTCCAGAGGGCTCTGGCTCTTTCTTCCTATTTAAGTCTCGGCCTATTTTTCGAACGACACACTCAGCCGGTCCTGGAGGCGCACCCTGCAGACCTGCTTCAACCGTTGTTTTTCCCGAAAGGGATCACGCGGGCCGACTGGGAGGGCTTGGCCGTTCCACCCGTTCCCGAGGGGGATGGATTCAAGAGAGTAAAAGGGGCCGGTGGCCTCACCTTTCTTTTTTTCCCCTTCGGAGCCAAAGGGAGCGACCGAGGCTGGATCGTCGCCGGGCCTGTGGCGGAGACGCCGGTCGGCGAGCGAGAGTGTGAGGAGTTGGCCTCGACCCTCGGGGTCGAGCCGAAAGAGATTCAGTTAGCCCTGGCTCAGCATCCCTCGCCCATACCCTTGGACTTGGGCTATATCGCCGAAATATTGGAGAC
>CAZVVF010000243.1:0-4313 GCA_964630575.1 uncultured Burkholderiales bacterium
TACCTTGTTTGGCGGGGTTGGGACCTATTTGGCGGTTTGGGATTCCATGCGGCCGGGTAGAGTCCAAGAGTGATAGACTTGCCACGGACAGCGTCGAGGCAAGGAAAAGAAACTTCAGGGAGACCCGACAATGACGGCCCAAGACGCAACAAAAGCACGAAAAAACGCTAAAGCGCGTCGTGAAAAAAATAAGACTGGCTCCAAGGACTCGGTCTCTGTTCGCTCAGACAAGGGCGGTGCGACTTCGTCGCCTGGCCCTAAAGGAAGTTTTGTGGAACGGATCGTTCGCTACTGGAAGGGCGTTTGGGCTGAAACTAAGCGCGTTTCGTGGCCTGGAAAGGCCGAGTTGATAGCAGGGACGATTGCTTCCGTCGTTATTCTGATGGTTTTCGCTGGCTGGCTCGGTGGGCTCGATTTCCTATTGCGAAAGTTATTCGGGTAACCCCCCCCTCAGTTCGGAGAAAGAGATGTCAGTGCAAAACGAAAAAGAATTAGAGAACGTCGAAACTCAAGACGAAGTTGCAGAAGCAGTGGAGGCGCCCGAAGTGGAGGCGCCCGCTGAGGCTGCCGAAGAAGCTGAGACTTTGCCAGAGCCTGAGCGAGACCCTCGGACAGCTTGGTATGTAATCCATACCTACTCCGGATACGAAAACAAAGTGCGTGACGATATTCTTCGTCGCGTAAAGTCCATGAATATGGTGGACAAGATTTTCCAGGTTCTCGTTCCTACCGAAGAAGAGCTGGAATTCAAAGACGGTAAGAAGAAGACGGTCATGCGCCGCGTCTACCCCGGTTATGTTTTTGTTGAAATGATCATGACCGATGACTCATGGTATGTGGTTCGCAACACCCGTGGTGTGACTGGGTTTGTATCCCCTGGACAGAAACCAGTACCGCTTCCAGAAGATGAAGTGAAACGGATCAAGCAGATCATGGGTATGGAAGCACCGACTCGAGTCAAACTCCATCTCAACGTGGGTCAGCAGATTCGCGTTACCCACGGTCCGTTCCAGGACTTCCACGGCGTTGTGGATGAAGTGACACCGGACAAAGAGAAAGTTCGGGTGCTCATTAGTATCTTCGGTCGTGAAACTCCAGTCGAACTGGATTTCGGTCAAGTCGAAAAGATCTAAAGCAAGGGGGCACTAAACAGCGCCTCCGAAGCTGAATGAAACCTTTAAGGAAAGGATAAGAGATGGCTAAGAAAGTTAAAGCTCTCATAAAATTGCAAGTTCCCGCTGGCAAAGCTAACCCGGCTCCCCCGGTTGGTCCTGCCCTCGGTCAGCACGGGGTTAACATCATGGATTTTGTTAAGCAGTACAACGAGCGTACTGCTGATCAAATGGGAATGATTGTCCCTGTTGAGATCACGGTCTATGAGGACCGTTCTTTCACCTTCATCACCAAGACCCCACCGGCGAAAACCCTGCTTCTGAAAGAAGTGGGACTGGCCAAGGGTTCGGGTGAGCCAAATACCCGCAAGGTTGGCAAGATCACGAAAGAACAGATCCGCAAAGTCGCTGAAATCAAGATGCCCGATCTCAATGCGAACGACATCGATATGGCGATGCGGATCATTGAAGGTACGGCACGCAGTATGGGTCTGGTCGTAGCGCAGTAGACCTTAAGGTCGAGCGTCCGGTCGGAAATAGAATTCAACGACATAGAAACGGTGGAAGGTTTCCCGCAAGGGGGCCGATCGACCACTGGAGGTAAGAATGGGAAAACGAGACAAGAAGTACAAAGCAGCACTCGAACAGTACGATCAAGACGAAAACTACGATATTGCCGACGCGGTAGAAACCGTTTGCAAAGTAGCTTTTGCTAAGTTTGATGAAACCGTAGAGATTCACGTGAGACTGGGTATCGACCCACGAAAGAGTGACCAGACGGTCCGGGGAACCACGGTTCTCCCTCACGGAACGGGTAAAACTCCTAAGGTGATTGTTTTCACTAAAGGGGACAAAATTAAACAAGCAGAAGAGGCTGGCGCCGATCTCGCCGGAGCCGAGGAACTGATCCAGAAGGTCAAGGATGGTTTCTCCGACTTCGATATCGCCGTAGCATCCCCTGATATGATGGGAGAGATCGGTAAGAACTTGGGTCGAATCCTAGGTCCCAAGATGCCGAACCCTCGTGCAGGAACGGTCGCTCCTGATCCGGCGAAAGCGGTTTCCGAGCTCAAGTCAGGTAAAATTCAGTATCGTGCAGACAAAGCCGGCATTGTCCACTGCCCAGTAGGCAAAGTCAGCTTTGGGAGCGACAAGATCGTTGAAAACCTCAAGGTTCTCTTAGAGGCTGTTGTAAAAGCAAAGCCATCTTCAGCTAAAGGTGCGTATCTCAAGAGTATTGTAGTGGCCTCAAGTATGGGCCCGGCCGTTAAGGTTGATACTCAGAAGGCAGCTTCTTTCGCTGGTCTGAAATAATAGGTCGTATTCGACTTGCAGAGTTCCACCTCAAGAGTTCCATTTTGGGTGGGACTCTTTTTATTTGCCCTAGTATTACTCGCCCCAACTCCACCGGGCATGTCTCTGTTAGCCAAGCAAACCGCAGCAACGGCCTTGCTGATGGCATCCTGGTGGATAGGGGAGGCCCTGCCAATACCGTGCACGGCGCTTCTACCGTTAGTCTTGTTTCCGATCTTTGGAGTCTTGCCGGCCGGTGAGGTCTCTCGAAACTATGGAAACCCGAACATCTTCCTGTTTATGGGTGGCCTCTTTATGGCGATGTCTATGCAGCGATGGAATCTTCATCGTCGTATCGCCCTGAACATTTTGACTCGGGTTCCTCGCCGTCCCAGTTCTATCATAGCGGGTTTTATGTTGGCTACGGCCGGGATTTCCATGTGGATTTCCGATACGGCCACGGTCATGCTGATGATGCCTATCGGGGTCGCGGTTATCATGCAGGTCGAGGGTCTTTCGGCCGATGACGATCCGGCGCCGTCACCATTCGGGAGTGCCCTTATGTTAGGGATCGCGTACGCAGGTGTGATAGGCGGTATCGGTACGCTGGTGGGCACTCCACCGAACTTGGTGTTCGCCGGAACTTACCACGAGCTCGTCCCCGATGGGCAACAGATCGGATTTGCTCGCTGGATGATGGTGGGGACCACGGTAACCGTTCTCTTTCTTCCTATCGCCTGGTTGTATTTGACGCGTTTTGCTTTTGACCTTAAGAAAGGGCGTTCGCAAAGCCAACTTCTGGATCTAGGGATACTCCAATCCGAAAAAGAGAAGCTCGGCCCCATGCGGTCCGGGGAGAAGATCACTCTCGGTGTCTTTGCTCTCGCTGCCACTCTGTGGCTTACACGGGGGGAGTATCACGGGGGGGTTATGGTCTCTCCCGGCTGGGCCGGTTTATTCGAGAAGCCAGGGATGGTGAACGACAGTACGGTTTCCATAGCAGCCGCTCTCGTTCTATTCGTCCTGAGGGCCAAGAATCCGAACGGGGTAGGGACAGGACCTGTTCTCGATTGGGACTGGGCCAAAAGGATTCCATGGCGCGTTCTCCTTCTCTTTGGAGGCGGTTTTGCACTCGCTGATGCCTTTCAGGTTTCCGGTCTCTCTGAGTGGGTCGGGACCCGCATCACGTTCCTCTCATCGCTCCCTCCTGTTGCCATGATCGCTGTGGTTTGTGTTGTGATGACCTTCATGACCGAGGTCACCAGCAACACGGCTACAACGACTGTGCTTATGCCGGTCTTAGCGACTGCCGCTCAGTCCATGGGGATCGACCCGCTGTTGCTGATGATGCCAGCAGCGATGTCGGCATCCTGCGCTTTTATGCTTCCTGTGGCAACGCCGGGGAACGCAATCGTATTCGGGAGTGGATTTCTCTCTTTGAAGCAGATGGCGCGTACAGGATTCGGTCTCAACTTGATCGGGTGTGTCATTATTACCATCGTTATGATGACTGTGGCGGTTCCTGTTTTCGATTTGGAATTCGCGATCGGACAGTGATGAAAGTCATGAACTTGCAAAATTACCCCGCCGAACTCCTCATGAAAAAAAACTCTGAAAAGAAGTTCGTTTTCGGGGTTGACAGTTCGCGACTTCGTCCTTAATATAGCCGCATTGGGTAGGTGGCCGAGTGGTTAAAGGCGTCAGACTGTAAATCTGATCGGGTAACCGTACAGGGGTTCGAATCCCTTCCTGCCCACCAAGAGAGACCTCACAGCGAACTGTGGGGTCTTTTGCGTTTAGGGGTAAAAACCGTACAGGGGTGACTCGGAAGACCTCGTAACGGCTGCGCCTTGCGAATCCCTTCCTGCCCACCAAGAGAGACCTCACAGCGAACTGTGGGGTCTTTTG
>CAZVVF010000243.1:4413-6326 GCA_964630575.1 uncultured Burkholderiales bacterium
CGTTTAGGGGTAAAAACCGTACAGGGGTGACTCAATTTTGCTTTCCGGCTACATCGCTGGGCAGAAAGAAAGGGCGTGGGGCTCGCTTAGAGAAACGGCGGCCTTATGAAGAAGGTAATCGTTTTCTTATCACTCTTACTCCTCACTCTGCCGGCGCTTGGCGAGACTCCTAGCGCGCAGATAACCAGCTTGAACGGTCAGGCATTGATCGTCACCAAAGAGCAGAGAGTTTCAGCTTCACCGCTGATCACACTGCCGCCTCGAACGCTGCTCGAACTGCGCGGTGGAACAACGATGACTGTGGTCTTTTATGAGAGCGACAGCATCGAAGAGTACACTGGACCGGCTTTGATCGGTATTGGAGAGAAGCGTGGCAAGGTCTTTAAGGGGGCAGCGACCTCACGCAAGGTCGTTAAGGTCAATTCCGAGCTAGTCGGTCTCATCGACCCCAACGCTCTCGTTCATCCGGCCGGAAGCGGCCATCTTACCATGCAGGAGGTTTCCGGCAAGGCAAAGTTGTCTTGGACCACCGACCTGCCGGCACCCTACCAAGTGAGTGTGGTCAAGCCTACCGAGTATGGAGTGGGCCAGACCACCATTTGGAGCAAGGATGTCAATGAGAAAAGTGTCATCTACGATGGTCCCAAACTCGATTCTAGACTCACCTACTTCGTAGAGGTCAACTCCGGCACGTCAACGGTAGGGGTCTCTCAGTTTCGGGTGCACAACGGAAAAGTTAAGCCCCTCGCCAAAGGTGAGGCCGAGGCTGATGGCTTGAAGCTGATGGACTCCAACAACACCACCGGACACGTCTTGCTCAGCATTCTCTACACCCAGCACGGACTCAATCAAAAGGCTGTAGAGGAACTCAATGAAGCGCTCAAGATTCAACCCCAAGAGAAGGCCTTCGAGAGTCGTATGAAGACGATGGTAGCTGGTCTGGACAAAAAGGCCAACAAGGATACCGCCTACGCCACAGGTTACTACCAAGCTCAACAAAACATGTGGGGCACGGACGCCTATTTTGACCCCGGCGCGTGGAGCTGGGACGGTTGGGACTTCTAGGACATCATCTGCCCTTGTCGTGCGCTCCTAGCGCGCCAAAGGAATAAGTAAAGACCGATAACTTCTGATTTGACGAGTTCGTAATATTCGTTATGAGAGAAGGATTTTGAAATCGGGATGGGAACAGGACTCTGCTATGGAAAGCACATTATCAATTTTAGTAAATTATCTCAAGGAATTCATCCCGGCCAACAAGGGTCACTGTCTCGCTTTAGGCGTAGGCTTGATTTTGATCGGGATCTGCATCGCAGAGACGGCCTACACCAGCGGTCTTCACGGTGAGTTGACCTACTTTGCTCTGCACCCCGGCACCTCGGTGCCCCTGATGGGTGGCGGAGTCGTCTTGGTGCTGATGGCACTGACTATGAAGCTCCCGATCGAGTAACATAGATTTATCATTGGTATGAAAAAAGTCCGGTCTAGGCCGGACTTTTTTCATTGGGAAAGAGAGCCTGCCGAAACAGGCTCGCCTCAGGGGATTATCGGTCTAGGTCTTGCTGAGAAGCTTCTCCGACCAAGCGGGAAGTTTCGGGACGAAGAGCTCTTCAGGAGCCGTGCGGATTCCTATATAGAAAGGACCGAAGTCGGCGTAGACGGCACTGACTTCATCGAAGCGCATTTCATAAATGAGGCGCTTAAAGTCCACAGCATCCTTGGCAAAGAGGTTAACGCTCCAGTCGTAGTCGGCCAGTCCCGACGATGAGGTGATGATCTGGGAGACCTTTCCATAGTATTTTCGCCCCGTGGTTCCGTGTGACTTCATGAGCATGCCACGCTCTCGGGGAGTAAGCATGAACCAGTTGATGGTCTCTCCTCGTTTCTTGTTCATGGGGTAGAAGCAGATATAA
>CAZVVF010000244.1:0-6323 GCA_964630575.1 uncultured Burkholderiales bacterium
AAGGTCAATCGAGACGATTGGGCGTCGATGAGACCTGGGGTCAACACTCTCATTAAGGACTACGTCGACGAACGCCGTGACGTGAAGTGGTTTAAATACTACGACATGCCTCAGCACGTGAAGTTTCCGCACAAGGCTCACATCAATGCCGGGCTCGAGTGTACGGAGTGTCACGGAGATGTAGCCAACTTTGGTTATGAAAACTTCAGCATGAAGCAGAAGCCCACTATGGGGTGGTGTGTTTCTTGTCACCGAACAAAAGGAGCTTCTCAAGACTGTACTGCGTGTCACCAGTAGTCGAAGGGAGCAAGGGAAATAATATGGATTTCAATAGACGAGATTTTCTAAAAGTAGGATTCCTCTCTGCCTCGGCTATGACGTTTACTGCTTGTGGGCGACCGGTTGAACACGGGATCGTCTCGCAGTATCAAATGCCGGAATACAAGATTCTGGGAGTGCCTAGTTACTGGGCTAGTACCTGTACGGATCTTCGGGCAGACTGCGGTGTGAGCGTAAGGACCATCGAGAACCGGGCGGTGAACGTCTCCGGTTTGCCTGGTCACTTTTTCTCTAAGGGTACGGCCAACTCGGTCGCTATCTCATCGTTGACGACGCTCTATCACCCCGCTCGTATCAATAAGGCAGTAGGGGTGAAAGAGGACTCGCCAGCAGCTGAGCAAGTCGGCAAGGCTATGGCTAAGGCCGGCAGCGACGCGTTGATTGTGGTCGACCGATTGTTCGGTTCCACCGGTGACGCGATCGTTGAGCTGGCTCAGAAGACTGGCGCCAAGATTTGGGTCTGTGATTCGCATCAGTCGATGCGCGAACGACGCATCTTGAAGGCTGTTACGGGCCGCGCGGAGCTTCCGCTAGCGGACTTGGAAAACCGGGACTATTTGGTCACGGTCGGTAGCAATCTTCTGCAAGAGAACTACGCGCCCACCCGCACCGGTTGGGCCTATGGACGTTTTCGAAAGACCCCAGGGCGGATGCGTGGGAAGATGGTTTCGTTCTCTGCGAGAATGAACGCCAATGATGCCAACGCTGATCTCTGGATACCGGTGTCCTCCGGTAGCGAACCAGCGGTCCTGGGCGCTGTCGGCAAATTGCTGGCCGATAAAGGCAAGGGGTCATTCCCGGCCTGGGCCGCTTTGACGCCTGAACAGGCTGCCGAGCGCTGCGGTGTGGCTGAAGCCGAACGCGGTCACTTCGCCGAGAACCTGGTGAAGTTGGCCAATCGATTGGCTGAGGCACACGCTCCTCTCGTAGTGGGTGGGTTTCAGGGCCAGAACGGCGATGCCACGGTCTATCTCGCTCACCACATCACCAAGATGCTCAACGGCGATGTTACGACATTTGAGCCCGACACACTCGTCGGTTCTTCCAAGTCCGGCGCGTCGTTGTTCGTAGAGGATAGTGAAGTTCAGTCGGTTCTCGGGTCGGCGAAAGCGGTTCTCGTTCACAACGTGGACGTGATTTACCGGTTCCCTTGGCTGGCCGAGTCCTTCAAGAAGGTTAAGACCAGAGTTTCTCTCTCGACGATGCCTTCCGAGACCACGGCCGAGGCGACTCACGTGATTCCCATCAGAACTTGGCTCGAGGACTGGAGCGACCTTTTGGTCGAGTCCCCAAGCGGTACCTGGTACGGGCTCACTCAACCGGCGGTAAGAAACCAAGTGGATGCAGCCGTGTCGACTTTGGGGTTTGTGCTAGAAATGGCCAAGGCCGCTGGCTTGACCCTGGGTAACGGTGAGGTTTCAGCGCGCAAGTTTCTCCAGAGAGACCTTGAGCGCAGTGATTTTGAAGCGATGCAAGTCAGGGGTGGACATTGGGCGCAAGAGCCTGACCCTATCTACCCCAACCCTTGCGTCTATCCGCCTCCGACAACACCGGATGCGGGTTCTGCTCCAAAGGGATACAACGTTTTCTCGGATCTTAAGCCGCTGGAGGTTTCCTCTCTCGGTGAGGCAGGCCAAGGAATGACCTTCTTTGTTCTGCCGACTCATCTCGGTGACGGTCAACTGGCCGACAGGCCTTGGCTGCAAGAACTTCCAGACGCGATGACTACGGTCGTTTGGGATTCTTGGATCGAGATCGGTGATGATTTTGCCAAGAAAATGAATATCGCTCGACACGACATTGTCAAAGTGACGGTCGACGGTAAAGAGATCAAGGGGTCGGCTTATCCCAGCCCATTCATTCATCCAGAGGCCGTGGGTATTCCCTCGGGCCGAGGTCAGAAGGTACCCTTGCTCGCTTCAGTCAAAAACTTGGGCTGGGAGCCTGAAGGTTCCAATCCAAAGACGTTATTAGACGGCAAGCCTGGTGCTGGCGGATATTTTTCCTCTACAGCAACGGGTGCAAAGGTCGAAAAAGGCGAGGGTTCTAGACTCTTGGCTACATTTGACCAACGTGTCTACAATCTGCCGCGACACATTTTGCCGGAGTAAATAGGAGATATTATGAACGAATTCCACGGTGAAATTCAGTGGGGAATGACCATCGACGTCGACAGGTGTACGGGCTGTAAAGCTTGTGTTACGGCCTGCCGGGCGGAGAACAATATAGCGGTGGTGGGAGCCGAACAAGCTGCCATGGGGCGACTGATGGATTGGCTTCGAATCGAACGCATCCATCACGGCACCTTTCCTCATGTCCACGTTGATTTTATCCCCATGCTCTGTCAGCAGTGCGGAGCGGCACCTTGCGAGTCGGTCTGCCCGGTATTCGCTGCTGTTCACACCCACGACGGGTTGAACGGTCAGATTTACAATCGGTGTATCGGCACGAGGGTGTGCGCGAACAACTGTCCCTACCACGTTCGGATGTTTAACTTTACTTATCCGAAGTGGCCCGAGCCTATGGAGAAGCTGCTCAACCCCAACGTTACGGTTCGTAACGAAGGGATCATGGAGAAGTGTACGTTCTGTGTTCAGCGGATCCGAAGAGGTTCACTCTCTGCGAAGGTAGAGAAACGTAAGGTTCACGACGGGGAGGTTCGTCCAGCTTGTGTTCAAGCCTGTGCTTCAGAAGCGTTGGTCTTTGGCGAGTTGTCCGATCCCGAATCTAGTGTGTCTAAACACCTCGCGAAGAATAAGTTTCGATCTGTTCTTCTGCACAATGAGCACGACACACGTCCCAATGTCATTTATTTGAGACCCGACACAGACCCAGCTGTTTTAGACCCTCTCTCGTCGCTCGCCGATGAGAAGAAGAACGGTCACAAACCGTCTGAGTCCGCAGTGGAATCTCAACCAGTAGCAGAACCAACGCCGGTTGTGGAACCGGCATCTGCTGCGAATCCCGAGGCTAGTGCAACGCCAGTGGCAACACCGGCAGTAACGGCAACTCCTGGGGCATAAAGAGAAACGGTACAGAAAATGAGTCACCAGAATCTAAATTTTCGTGCAGCGGAGTGCTCCATTCCGGAGATCTTCGATGCTTGCTTTGAGCCGATAGGCAAGTCGGGTTGGAGGAGTAACATTGTTATCTTTCTATCCTTCTGTGCTGTCGTAGCAGCGGCAATAGCGTTTGCCGGGCAATTGTATTACGGTATTGGAAAAACCGGTCTACACATTCCCGTTTATTGGGGTGGATACATCATTACGTTTGTATTTTGGATCGGTGTAGCCCACGCCGGAGCTCTCATTTCTGCTTTGCTGCGATTAACCGGGGCAGAGTGGAAGTCGGCCGTAACACGAGTGGCTGAGGTTATTACACTCTTCACACTCCCTGCGGCTGGTTCGTTTCCGCTCATCCACTTGGGTAGAACGGAAATCTTCTACTACATGCTCCCGCTGCCCAACAACCGATTGTTGTGGCCGAACTTCAAGAGTATGTTGATGTGGGACGTTTTCGCGGTTTCCACTTACCTGACCGGGTCTGTGCTCTTCCTCTACGTGACCTTGATTCCCGACTTGGGGATCGCTCGTCCGAGGATGAAGGGCTGGATCAAGACGGTCTACACACTGATGTCCTGGGGTTGGCGTGGTACCTCCGAAGAGTGGAAGCGGGTTATGGAATCCGCAGCGCTCTACTCGGTAATCATCCTTCCCGTCGTAATATCGGTGCACACAATCGTATCTTGGGACTTTGCAATGCAAGTGGTGCCGGGTTGGCACTCGGAGGTGTTTGGTCCGCTCTTCTTCGTAGGGGCTCTGTACTCTGGAACGGCGGCGGTATTCACAATGCTGGGCCTGCTGCTCTGGACTTACCCCTCCTTCAAGAAAGTCATCACACAAGTTCACTACGACATGCTTGGCCGTGTTTGGCTGGTGTTGGGACTCGCTTGGGCTTATCTATTCTTTAACGACTTCGTGCCTGCTTACTACGCTCACGAACCTGACAAGATGGATTATCTTTACTACAACGCTTTTGGGCCTTACTCTGCGGCGTGTTGGTTCCTGGTTATCGGGAACTTCGCTCTACCGCTCTTCTGTTTGGCTTTCCAAGAGTTCAGACGAAGCGTCGTGCCAATGTTTGTCCTCAGTATCATCGTTAATATCGCGATGTACATTGAGCGGGTCTTCATCGTCATCCCCGGCCTTGAGATTTACAACGCCCTCAACTTCAATACCATCCCCTACACTTACAGTGTGACGGAGATCACGATTATTGCAGGGACGTTCGGCTGGGTTATTGGCGGTTTGACAATGTTCTGTAGGATATTCCCCATCCTCCCATATTGGGAGTTGGCGGAAACGAAAGCTCGACAGGTGGAAGTCGATATGGCCGGAGTCAAGGTCGCATACTTCCAGGCAGGTGAATAAAAGGGAATATTATGAAAGTCTGTGCAGAATACGAAGATCAGATTGCCGCTTTCGAAGCGCAGCGGGCAATCTTAGACGAAGGTGCCGACCCTGAGGATATTGAGATTCGTTCTCCCTATCCTCTGTCCGAGCATCCCATTCCGCCTCATCGCTCCAAACCGATGATCGTCCGGAACGTGGTTCGAGTTTTTTGGCTCCTTGGTCTCATCGGTGGGTTCAGCTTCATTACCTTCACGCAGTGGGAGTGGGGCTTGACCGCCAAAACAGGTGGCCAACCACTGGTTGCCATTCCGATCAACTCCATCATTATGTATGAGTGCGGGATGATTACCGCTATTCTGGTCACCACGATTATGTTTTTCGTGGAGACCCGTCGATATCGACAGTTGGTTCCGGCACTCGAAGAAGATATGCCGGTAGCTATCGGTTATATCGCTCTGGTAGTGAGTGGCAAGTCTGCGAAGAAAGCTAAGGAACTCTTGGAAAAAACCAAAGCTCGTTCGGTCGTCAGTTATATGATGCCCCTGCTTCTTTCGAGTTTTCTCCTGAGCGGCTGTGCCACGGGAAACCTGCGTTACCAGCAGGTTATCAAGCCCGGTGAGGCTCCTGCGGATATGCCCCCTCCTTTCTCCATTCGTATGCCCTCGGCGGCTGAGCAAGAGGTTATGCCTGCTCCTCCGCTGGGTTGGATGTACTATGGTGACCAAGTCGCTTATGAGCGGGCTCTGGCCGAACTCAAGTCGACCGAGTCGGATCTCGAGGCCAAGGTCAAAGCGAAAGAGATGAAGCGCAAGGATGTCAACAAGATCCTCCGCGCCAAGCGTCTTGAACTCGAAGAGTTCACGCCAGAAATCCTCCTCTACAAGAGTGGGGTTCCCAGCGAGGCGCGCGATGCTCCGAACCCAGTTCCGTTCAACGAGGCCTCCATCGATCGTGGTGCTGAACTCTATAAGCTGAACTGTGCTCAGTGTCACGGTGCCAAGGGTCTCGGTGATGGCGGAGTTGGCCAAAAGTGGGGCGGCCCGAGCGTTGTTCCTCATATCGGAGACGCCGCGAAATACGGCGACAAGAGTCGCTATCCTGACGGCTTCTTCTACCACAACATCGTGGTTGGTAAGAACCTGATGCCATCCTTTGGTTACAAAATGACCGCTCGTGAGGTTTGGGATGTAGTGAACTACGTTAGGGCACTGCAGCAAGGCAAATAGACCGGCCTAGACATACCCTCTCGAAAGAAAAGAACCGCCCTCGTGGCGGTTCTTTTCGTTTGTCTTGACATTCCCACCCTCGGGCTCTAAAGAGGGTTAAAGGATGGGCTGATGACGTCGATAGGATGACCCCAGAGCTCAAGCGTCATCCCTCGGCCTAGGTTCGGCCGAGGGACGAGGCTTGAGGGGAGACGCTAGATCGTCCAGGCTGTTAGCCAGTCGGTCTTTGTTCTCTTCCAGCCGTTCTTTCGCAGTCGCTGTGCCATATCGGGCATATGGGCGGCACCGAAGAAGATGGCCATGCGGCGGTCGCCCTGCTGGACTTGCTTGTCGAGGACGTTCAAGG
>CAZVVF010000245.1:0-6300 GCA_964630575.1 uncultured Burkholderiales bacterium
TGACCTACTGTAGGGACCGACCGCTCTTCACCAAGGGTCACAAGGCGCGACTGCAGAGCCTCTTCGCTCCCACCTATCCCTGGCAAAAGGAAGCCTCCAGCCTTGAACCTTGAAGCCTTCCCCAAACTTTTCAGGAGTTTATAAGAGCCCACGAGTAAGATGAGTAAAGTAGGAGACTCTCACGATGCGTATCACACCCAAAAAAGTACTTTTTTTGAGCGACCTGGACGGAACCTGGCTTTCCAAAGACCCAGCCAACCGAGCCAAGCTCGACCAAGGTGTGCAAGACCTGCGCGATGAGTATCGCCCCAAAGGCGTTGACCTCAAGTTTGGCTACGTGACCGCGCGCCCTCCTGAACGGGTCGCCAAGGAGAACCTACCGACACCAGACTGGACCATAACCTTCAACGGTGGAAGAATCGATCAAGGCCGAGGAATCAAGCCTGACTCTGTGGGCGGATGGAGCAAGAGTTCCCCCCTACAGGAATGGGAGGAGCTCAACGATCAGAGTGGATTTTCCGCACAACACGCCTTGTCGGAGTGCCGCGAGATATTGGCCGAAGGTGAATTCGGTTCCCTCTCCGTTCAAACCATTGGAGAAGTCATTGGTAACCCCGCCGCTGACGACTGCAACAACGCCGCCCACCTGTGTTTCAACCTGGCTGACATTCAGCTCGCCGAACACGAAAAGACGGATGCCAACGCCAATGACATCCCCGACATTTTTGAAACAGCCACCTTCGAAGCCCCCAGCCAGATCGCTGCTCTGGCTGAGCGCCTGAACGAACAGCTCAGTGAAGATGGTGTCGAACTCGATATTTCACCAGTCTACCTCTTTCACGGCAAACCCTATGCCATGATCGACGTAGCCACGCCGGTGGCCAACAAGGGGGAGGCTGTCGATTTCTTGCGCCGCCGCGAAGGAGTCAGCCCCGAGAACCTCATTATTGCTGGCGACGGTGGCAACGACATCTCCATGATGAGAGACCCCAGCGGTCAAGACGACGGTCGCCGCGCCATCATCGTTGGTGCCGATGCCAAACTTCGCGAGGCTGGCAAGGGATTGAGCCACGGCATCATCCAAGAGGCTCCCCAAGACAGTGCCGTGGGAGTCCTCAACGGCCTTCGAGATCACCTCGAAGCCATCGTCACAAGCGCCTGATAAACTTTCCCAAAGCCCCAGTCTCCAAAGGATTCTCATAGAGCCATCAGAAACGTCTCCCGAAATATTGAGGAGCGTTCGTGAACATTCAATCTACCCGTCGAAAAATATCCTTGGCCCTAGTCGGTCTCATGACCACAGCGGCCTTAGGGGTTCCCGGACGCACAGAGAAGCCTGAAGAGGTGAAAGCCGCGGATCTTCTTCCCCCCTCTATCGTATCCGGAACCAACAGCCAAGTTCTAGACCCTGTCGCCGACGACGGCTATCTCTACACCTATCAACTCCAAAGCAAATTCGGAGTGATGACAGTGACCTCCACGGCGACTCTCTACGAGCGGGTCCACGAGTTCAACATGATCGCCCAGATGGATGAATTGAGCGGGACGAAAGAGTTTTCCAAAGGCGTTGAAGCGCAGGCCAAAAACGTGGCCAAAGGGGCGGAAAACCTTGTTGTTCACCCCGTGAAGACAACCAAGAAAGCCATCTCTGGCGTGGGTCGGTTGTTCGGCAAGATCGGTCACGCCTTTTCTGGAGACTCCGACAGCCACACCTCGGTCGCCAACGTCATCGGGTTCAGCAAAGTGGAGCGCGCCTATGCCCAGAGATTTCAGGTCGACCCCTACTCTCGCAACCCCTATCTGCAGAAGACCCTCAAAGATGTGTCCACGGCCGGGTTCCTCGGTGGAGCCATCACGAAGTTGGGCCTGGGAGCGGTGGGAGGTGGTGCCGGAACCTTTCTCACCGTTTCCAGTACCACCAACTCCCTGGGCGCGCTGGTCACATCCAAATCCGGCAAGGAGTTGGCAAGCTACAACACCGACACCCTCCGAGCCATGGGTGTGGATGAGGATATCATCGATCTCTTTCTCAAGAATGACCATTTCACCCGGACCGAGCGGACCTCCATCGTGGTCTCTCTCGACAGCATGAAAGACACCAAGAACCGAGAAGCTTTCGTCAAGTTTTCCATTTTGACCGCCGACGACGATGTCGCCGCCTTTCGGCGAAGACAGGCCGAAATGTACAGTGCTTTCCACAACACCCAGAAGCCGATCAAAGAGTTTCTCTTCCTCGACCAGTTCGCCGCAGGCGTCCTAGAGGACAACTCTCTGCTCATCATCGCCCCGGTGGATCATCTCCTCTGGACCGCCTCTATGGCCAACTATATCACCAGTCTCAACCACGAAATGTCGGCGAATCCTCGTCCCGCCAAGCACCTGTGGCTCGGCGGGAGCGCGAGTCCCATGGCTCTGAAAAACCTCAAGCAAGAGGGCTGGCAAGTCAAGCAAAACGCAGCCGATCTGCTCAAGAGTAAGTAGGCTCAAAACTCGCCTCGGCGATACACTAGCGCTTAACACCTTGGCAACATGTTGGGAGATCATGTCATCTAACATAGGAAGATGCCCGCTACCTCACAGATCTCACTCGTCGTCGGATTTCCACGCGCCCCATCGCCCAATGACCTAGGGGCCCTCCACCGGAAATTCAAAATCAAACAGTCCGAGAAGCTCGACATCATCAACGGCTACTCCATCGACCTACCCACGGATCAGTTGGATAGCTACGTCAAAGCCCTTCCCCCCTCGGCCACCGTTATGATCGACAGACCGATCTTTGAGAAGCCCGTTGCCCAAGGACCGACCCGACAGAGGCGAGGTCGTGATCTTGCAGACGAGCTTCCCTCTGAAGTAGGAACTCCCCACATCAGCCGTCCTGCCGAACTCGATGAACTGCACGCCCAAGGCTTCACCGGTGCTGGCACCACGATCGCCGTGGTCGACTCGGGACTGGCCCAACACGCCGACATCAAAGACCGCATCAAGTTCTTCAAAGACTTCTCTTCCAACCGGACCAAAAACTCCATCGACCCCTTCGGGCACGGAACTCACGTCGCCGGGATCGCTGCTGGCGACGGAAAAGAAGTCGATGGTATCGCCCCGGAAGCCGACCTTGTTGGACTCAGAATCAAATCTCCCAAGCAAGCCATCCAAGCCATCGAGTGGGCTGTTGAAAACAAGGACAAGTACGGGATCGATGTGCTCAATCTCTCGCTGGGAGTTCCCTCTCGACTGCCCAACCGCCAGGACCCCTTTGCCCAGGCGACCCAGAGAGCTATAGACGCTGGCATCATCACCGTTGTCGCCTCGGGAAACGAGTGCACCTCGACCCGATGTCAAGGCACCATCAGCACACCCGGAACCTTGCCCGATGCCATTACCGTTGGGGCCTACAACGACGGCGGCACCAATGACAATTTGAACGACGACACAATGTGGGGGCGATCGAGTCACGGCCCCACAGCCATCGAACACATCCAAAAACCCGATCTCGTGGCACCTGGCGTCGATGTCTTAGCGCCCCGTTCCTCAGGGAGCGATCTCGGAAGGACCAGACCCAACTGGGGGACCTACCACTCCGACACGGGATCCTCGATGGCAACACCCATGGTCAGTGGCAGCGCCGCCCTTCTTTTGCAGGTGAACCCCGACCTCGATCAAGCGGACATCAAGCGAATCCTCACCGCGACTGCCGACCCGTTCTCATCCACCAACGCCAACACCCAAGGCTCTGGACGCCTCAACCTCGCCAAGGCCTTGGCTGCAGCCAGAGCAGAGATAGGTTAGCTCTCTATCGGAGCCTAGCCGCTGATTCCCGGCGCCTCAGAGACCATGAAGATTCTCCACGTGCTCTGCCAGAAACCCGGCTTCACGGGCTCTGGGTTCTATCTGAGAGCCCTGATCGAGCAATCCCATCGAGCCGGCCACCAAACCGCATCAGTGGTGGGCCTCAGTGCCCACGACGAGGTCGACCTGGAGCGGGTTTATCCCGTCCGATTTGAGACCGAGGCTCTGCCCTTTCCGGTCGTCGGCATGAGCGATGTCATGCCCTATCCGTCTACCCGATGGTCCCAGTTGTCCGAATCAGACCTGAGCCGATATGAAGCCGCTTTCGAAAAGGTTCTGGTCCAGGCCGTCAACGAGTTCCAACCCGACGTCATCCACTGTCACCACTTCTGGTTGCTCACAGCACTCACCAGAAGACTCTTTGCTAACCACAAAGTCGTGGCCAGTTGCCACGGTACCGGCCTGAGACAACAGGAAAAGCTCCCCCATATCAAAGCCCGGTGCCTCCCCTCACTCAGCAGGCTCAACCACGGTTACTGCCTCACCCCATCGCAGATCGCCCCCTTGAGTTACCTGGAAGGTCGCACTTGCGTTGTGGGGGCAGGGTTCGATTCGGAGGTGTTCCACAGCCGAGGTCGCCCGAGCGCTCCTAGCAATCGAGTCCTCTACGCCGGAAAGATAGACCCCTCCAAGGGCTGCCGGGAACTCCTCAGCGCGGCCCAACCCCTCCTGCGGCAGGGGATGACCCTCTCTGTGGCAGGTGCTGGACACGGGGGTGAAGCCGACCTCTTAAGCGCGAAGGCTGAGAGTCTGGGGGTCGAGATGCTGGGCCGGATCAGCCAAGCGGATCTCGCCGAGGAGATGAGACGAAGCCAGGTCTTTGTCTTGCCCAGCTACTACGAAGGGTTACCCCTGGTCGTGGCTGAGGCCCTGTCCTGCGGATGCCGCATAGTCTCCACCTCACTGCCCGGCCTCTTGGACTGGATCCCCCTCGAACTGATCGAGTCCGGATGGGTCAGGCTGGTGGCCCTGCCTAAACTCAGCAACGCCGACCAGCCCAACGAGTCCGAAATTCCGTTTTTTGTCGAGCGCCTTGGGCAGGCCCTCAAGATCCAACTCAACTGCTCTCAACCGCCCCCCGAAAGCCTCGAGGTCTTTCTCAGACAGAGCTCGTGGTCGGGGGTCTTTGAGAAGATCGCCTCAGGCTACAAAGCCTAGGGCCGGTTTAAGAGCGAAGCGTTGCTACCAGGTAGTCACGCCGCATCTGAGCGATGGTCTTGATAGAGATCCCTTTGGGGCAGACAGCTTCACATTCACCGTGATTGGAACAGTCTCCAAAGCCCTCTTCATCGTGAGTCGTCACCATATTGAGAACACGGCGGTCGCGCTCGGGTTGTCCCTGAGGAATCTTGGCGAACTGATAGACCTTGGCTCCCGTAAACAGGTGCGCACTGGCGTTGGGGCAAGCCGCCACACAGGCTCCGCAACCGATGCAGGCAGCCGCATCCATAGAGTCTGAGGAAGCGTCCTTGCTGACCCGAACCGAGTTGGCATCAGGCGCCGATCCGGCATTGAAAGAGACGTACCCGCCAGCTTGGATAATGCGGTCAAAAGCCGAGCGGTCGACCACTAGGTCCTTGATAATGGGAAAGGACTTGGCCCGCCAGGGTTCGATCGTAATGGTTTCTCCACTGCGATAGTGGCGCATTCTCAAACCACAAGTCGCGGTACCCGCGTGAGGGCCGTGGGCGACTCCGTTGATGACCAGCCCGCAGGTTCCGCAGATCCCCTCTCGGCAGTCACTGTCGAAAGCTACGGGGTCCTTTCCTTCAAGGGCCAACTTTTCATTGAGCACATCGAGCATCTCGAGAAAAGACATCTCCGGCAGGATATCCTCAACGCTATAGGTCTCCAGCTTACCCTGAGCCTTGGGTCCGGCTTGACGCCAAATCCGAAGCTTCAGCTTCATAGTCTTACTGGTGGCATTCATACTTTTGGCTCCTTATTTGTAGCTACGCTGAGCGAGCTCAATATTCTCGAAGGTTAGCTGCTCTTTGTTCAGCTTGGGCGTAGAAGGGCTATTGTTCCACTCCCAGGCAGCCGCGTAGCAGAAATCGTCATCGTTCCTGAGAGCCTCACCGGCCTCAGTCTTGTATTCTTCCCGGAAGTGTCCGCCGCAGGATTCCTCGCGACACAAAGCGTCGATAGCCATCAGTTCGGCGAGTTCCATAAAGTCTGCCACTCGGCCGGCGAACTCCAAGTTCTTGTTGAACTCTTCACCCTTACCGGTCACGCGAAGGTTCTTCCAGAAATCCTCGCGCAGCGCTTTGATCTCCTCGATCGCGTTGGTCAGGCCTTCGGCCGTTCGAGACATCCCTACACCTTCCCAAACGATCTTGCCGAGCGCTCGGTGAAAGTCCGCTGGTGTTCGTTCACCACCGATAGACATGAGTTTATCGAGAGTGTCCTTAACCTGCTTCTCAGTGGAAACAAAGGCTTCGGTGTCTGTGCTCA
>CAZVVF010000246.1:0-6284 GCA_964630575.1 uncultured Burkholderiales bacterium
GGGAAATCCTCCCCGGAGCTATACTGGATGACTTGTTGACGCACCCCCTGGTACTTCTCGCTCAATTCGGGGACTCGGTCCGACACAGCTCGGAGGAGGTCGTTGGCCGTGATCCCCTCAGCCGCTGCCGGCTGTGATCCCTCGGTGCTGTCCTGTTTCACTCCTAGTGCCTCGAGAATGGCAAAGGTCAGAACTCCGTGACCGAGTTGCGGGATCTCATAGGCGTACTCCTCACCCTTTGTCGCCGCGATCAAAAACGTGCCCGAAGAGCGAGCCAGAAGTTGTTGCGAACGGATCTCCTCCAACCCTCCACGGCTAGCGAAGTAGCGGCCAACGACCCCTACAGCGGCGCCTGAACGGCACGAATCCAAAACCATCAGTTGCTTGGTGGCCGGGATCGAGCGCAGAGAAAGGCCGAGTTCCTCGGAGGACAGGGCCGACTTCGAGACCGACTCATCCGACTCTATCTTCACGTCGTGAGGCAGAAAATAGTAGGCCTCACCGATAACCGTTCCGTGGCCTGCGAGATAGAAGACGAAGGCGTCTTGAGGCTGGGCCACCGCCGCCACCTCCTTGATGGCCTGTTGAATCCCAGAGAGGGTCGCCTCCTCGTTGCTGAGCAGCCTCCGATAACCTTGAGCGTAGACCCCCGGAGCAAAGAGTTCGGCAACCGATTTGGCATCGGCTTGAGCAAACTCGAGAGACAGGCCCGAGCTGTACTCGTCGACTCCCACCGAGAGCAGATGGAGCTTGGGTGGAGCCGCCTCCACGTTTGGCGCCGTCACTCTCACTCGGTCCTGGCGCGCCTCCACACTTCGGCTGCCATCAAAGGCCGTGGCACGGAATTCGTTCTTTCCCTGGACCGGTCGAACCGTGAACAGGAAGGTATCGCCATTCACGGAGATCCTCTTGCTATCAGGCAGCTTGTGCCCATTGTGGATCAAGGCCACGTCTGAGAACCCAGCCCCGCGGTCTGTCACCTTGATTTTGACCTGTAGCTTGTCGCGCTCGATCACATCGCCGGACCGGGGCTCCAGCACCTCCACCAAAGGGGGCATCTTGAGGCTTGAGGCCGTTAGCTCCGGAGCCGTCCGAGCGCTCCCAGCCTGTGGCTCCTCACCAGGGAGAAGCCGTGCGAGAACGCCGGGGCGAAAATAATCGTTGAGGAATTGGTCCACACCGAACAGTTCGCCCTTGAGTTCGAAGTTGATGGTCTGTAGCCCGACGTCGTTCCCGTCGAACTCACCGCCTTGGTTCATGGCAACCCATCCCGAGTTGTCTCTGACACTGACCAAACGTCCCAGACGAGCCCCTGACCCCGTGTCGAAGAAATCCAAGGTCATATCGGGCCCGGTCCCTGCCAACACAGCGCCACCCAACTCAACCGGACGGGACAAGCGATCGGTGTCCAGCGACTTCTCGGAAAGAACCTTGCCTGAGCCTTGGATCACCAACTGCTTCCCGTCTCGGGTCAAGACTGCGAGATTCTGCCCGTCGAGAGCGATACGGGTGATCGCCTGCCGAGAACCGGTGCGCCAGATCACCTCGGCACGATTCTTGGGGTCTGAGCTATCCCAGCGATAGAGCGCGCCATCGTAGGAGCCTGCGAAAACTGTCCGCCCATCGGGACCGTAGAGCACCGAGGTCAGGCGGTCCCTGACCGAGGTCGACAAAACGTCCCTCTTGCTGCTGAGACTCATCTCCGTCATCCCTTTGGAATAGCCGACCGCCACCCGTGTTCCCGAAGCGTTGACACTTGCGCAAAGCGGGGTACTGCCAGTGGGCCAAACATCGACTTCCTTGCCAGTGAGGGCGTCCACCAACCTGAGATTGGCGTTGGAAGTGAAACTTGTGAGGTAGCGGTCAGGGCTGATGAACTCAGCGAACTCGATGCCCCTGCCAAAATTCGCACCGGAGCGAGTACCAGGCGTGTAGCGATGGAACTCGGAGATCACCTTCCCGGTCTTGATATCCCAACAGTAGACATCACCATAGGAGTAGTCAGCAGCCAACAGTTTGCTGCCATCGGGAGAGACGTCGACCGAACTCACCCATGCCTTGAGGCCCTCATAGCGTTGCTCCAAACGACCAGTCTGGCTATCCCAGCGAACGACTCGACCGTTTCGGCTTCCGCTGAAGAGGTCTTTGGACACGGGGTTCAGGGCGAGCGCTGTGAAGCCCGCGATATCGGAGGCGAGTTCCTCTCGCTCACCCGTCTCGGAATCTATCAGGAGCGTGGTCCCGCCGTAGCCACCGAGGATATGGAGGTTCCTGGCCGCGGAACGACTGGTCGCCACAAATTCCTCTCCCAGCGGAGTAAAAGCGTCGCTCTTCGACTCCACTCTGAGCATGGCAGCGCCGTTGCCGGAGCCAAAGGGTATCAAGGTCACCTCAGAACCATCCCAAACAGGGAGAAAGCGTTGAGAGGAGAGCTCTCGAGGCTTCTCGATGAGCCGCTCGACCTCCAGAGAGGCGCCATTGAGAATGGCAAAGGCGGTGTTCGTGGACAGGGCTATCCTCTGGCCATCATCGCTAAAAGAGACACCTTGAACGAGGGAGTTCAACTCCTTGAAGGAGCGCTCCTCAAGCGTTTTGGCGTCCAAGACCGAAATCCCGGACTCTGTCTTGAGAACCAGGGACTCGGCATCTGGAGAAAGAGCGATAAGACCCCGATCGCGCAGCGGGCTACTCCAAGGTGTCGAAGCGATGACCTGGCCATTGAGGTCTGTGCGAAGCAGAGCGTCTCGATGAAAGTAGATCAGAGCGTTGCCGTCAGTCAGCAGAACGGACCCGGTATCTTTGGCTTTTTCGTCCTCAAAACGACCCACAAGTCGACCATCAGCGAGGGTAAAACGCCGATAGATCCCGTCTGAGTCTTGAGTCACCACCCAGCTTCTATCTGGGGAAAAGGCGGCAGCCTTCATACCGGTTATGTCTTCTGGGTTCGGGAAACTCTTCTCGTCGTACACGGTTCGCACGACGTGGCGGTCCTGAAGACTCCACACTTTGACAGTGCCGTCACTGCCGGCCGTGGCCACAAAGCCAGCCTCTCGAAGAGGAGACGTGGCAAGAATTTCCGTGCTCCCTCCGTGCCCCTTCTGAAGGAGAAGTTGGGGGCGTTCTTGGGCCAGCAAAAGCCCACTCATCGCGATCAGTATTACAAAAATTTTACCGATGAAGTTCACTGTACGACTCCGATCTTTAGAGCACGGACCGTTTAAAGGGGTCTGTCTTGGGTGTCACCGGGTGAAAATCGCGCAGCCACAGCTTCTGATAGCCTTGGCTCGTGGGATAGCCCAAAGCCAACAGTTCGGCCTTGCCTTGCGCTCGTATGAAGAGGCGAACCCGTGTTTTCGGACTTCTCTCCTTATTCAAAACCAGGTCAGCAACAACAACTCTGAGGTCTTCTCCGTAGTAGCCCAGCGAATCGAGAGCCAACATCTCGATCGCCAAGGTAGAACCGAGTTCTCCCTGAGTCACCAGATAGAGTGGGTCCTCCTCGAGTTTGAAGTCATTGATCTTGCTAGCGCCCCTGTACGAGGCCAGACTTTTCCCGTCCGAAAGGATATCGTTCCCCGAATCGTAGTCAACGAGAAACTTGCCAGGAAATTGAAGGAAGAGATTTCCCACTCGTCCACCGGCAGCATCGTCCTCGATCCTCGCTCTCCAAATCTGGTCACCCTGCCTAAGAGCGGCCAGAGCTTGCTCCAACCTCTCTTGACGCTCCGCCCGAGAGAGATCAGCCAGCGCCGAAGCGGTCAGGGAAAGGAGTAATAAAAACAGCAGTCCTTTTTTCATGGTAGCCTCCAACTTCTTGATGTCCGACCGCTGCAGGTTCGGCTCTGGCTGCCTAGTACCCCCCAACTCGGGAGCCGCCAAGACCCCTCGAAGATCGATGTCCTCTAGAGCAGTGACTCCGTGATGCTAGCGGCGGCATCGAATTCGAAATCTTGAATCTTCGCCTTGAGCCGAACAAACTCGCTGTCGAGTCCCAGGCCGCGGAACTGCCCTTCAAGACCGGCCAGGCAATCCTCCGCCTCTGCATCGCATTCATCCAAGAGCCTTCGCAACTCTCGGAGGGTTTGCTTGAAGGAGTCCATGTCGACGTCGCTATCGATCGATTGGACAGAATCGACTCTCGTGAGGCTCAAGAGTTGAGCCCGAAGGGGGGCCCAGCACGCCTCGAGTTGGGCATTGAGGGTTCCAAGCTCGTCGAAACGCTGATCTTGGGCGGCTTTCTCCAAGGCCTTGGCGGCTTCAAAAACATCCGTCGCGCCGAGGTTCCCTGCCACTCCTTTGAAGGCGTGGGCGAGCTGCACGGTCTCGGAATAGTCCTTGTTGTCTATGGCCACGGTCAAACTCGCGCAAAGGCCACCATAGCGCTCCACAAAGTCGCTGAGGAGCTTGCGATAAAGGGCCGCGTTCCCACCCACTCGTTTGATCCCATTGTCCTGGTCGAGACCCTTGATCTCGGGGAGTTCGGACCCCGACTCCACATCCAGGCTCAGGGGCGTCCCACGAGTGGCCACGAAGCGACCCAGAACCTCGTAGAGCTGCTCGGGGTCGATCGGCTTGGTCACGTGGTCGTTCATCCCGGCCTTGAGACACTTCTCTCTGTCCCCCGCCATGGCGTGAGCGGTCATGGCTATCAAGGGCAGAGTTTTAAAACGTTCCTGTTCACGGATTCTCTCGGTCGCTTCGTAGCCGTCCATCACGGGCATCTGAATGTCCATCAGGACCACTTCGAACTCTTCTGAGTCCAGCAGATCGACCGCCTCTTGACCGTTGTTGGCGACCGTCACGTCGACCTGCACTCGCTCCAGCAGTTCACGCGCGACCTGCTGGTTGATCTCGTTGTCCTCCACCAAAAGGACCCGAGCGCCAGCAAATCCCTCGACCACTTTCGAGGGGGTTTGCGTTTCTGGCTCAGCTTGCTGATCACCGGAAAAGACCTTGACGATACTGTCAAACAGGATCGATGGGCTGACCGGCTTCATCAAGAAACCGTCCAGGCCGACTCGATCGGCCTGAGCCTTCACCTCTTCGCGGCCGTAGTTGGTGACCATAATTATCTTGGGTGGCTCTTCCAGGCCGATCCCGTGCTTGATGAGCCGAGAGGTCTCCATCCCGCTCATCCCGCTCATCTTCCAGTCCATCAGCACCAAATCATAGGGTTCGGAGGTGGTCTGCAACTCGTTGATGGCGTCCTCGCCAGAAGCCACGGCCTTCACTCGAAAAGCGAAGGATTCGATCTGATGGCAGAGGACTTCCCTGGCCATAGCATTGTCATCCACCACCAGCACCCGAAGGTCGCGCAAGTCCGGCTCCACCCTGAACGTTCGGGGCTCAGCTTGCGCCGAGACACCAAAACGGGCCGTAAAGGAAAAAATGCTTCCCTCACCCGGTGTGCTCTCGACTCCCACAGTGCCCTGCATCATCTCCACCAAACGCTTGGCAATGACGAGACCAAGCCCGGTGCCGCCATACTTTCGGGTGGTTGAGGTATCGGCCTGAGAGAAGGAGGCGAACAGCTTGGCCTGCTGCTCTGGCGTCATGCCGATACCGGAATCCACCACCTCGATCAACAACTCGACGTGGTCACCGGCGCACTCCACGGGGCTCAAGCGAATGATCACCTCACCCTCGTGAGTGAACTTCACCGCGTTGCCCACGAAGTTGATCAGGATCTGGCCCAGACGAAGCGGGTCTCCCCTGAGGTGGTCCGGTATACCGGGCTGGCGATCCAACAACAACCTCAGACCCTTTTCGGTAGCCTTCTCATCGAAGAGATGGAAGACATTCGTCAACACCTCGTCGAGTCGAAAATCGACGATCTCCATATCCAGCTTGCCCGCTTCGATCTTGGAAAAGTCGAGGATATCGTTGATGATACCAAGCAGGTTTGTGGCCGAACTTTGAATCTTTTCCAGATAGTCTCGCTGCTTGGCCGACAGCTCTGTCCCCAAAGCCAGATGGGTAAGACCCATGACCGCATTCATCGGAGTTCGAATCTCGTGGCTCATGTTGGCCAAAAAGTCTGATTTGGCCTGATTGGCCGCGTCGGCAGCCTCGCGGGCTCTCTGCAGGTCGACCTCCATGGCTTTTCGGCTGCTGATATCCGTTGCGAATCCACAAACCGCATACACCTCTCCCTGCGAGTTTGTCAGAGGGAACTTGCTCACCAGGGAGACGTGCACCACTCCATCCGGATACCGATTGGTCTCTTCGTACTCGATGGCGGCCCCGGCCTCCAGGGCCCTGCGGTCGTTCGCCCGAAATTTTTC
>CAZVVF010000247.1:0-6282 GCA_964630575.1 uncultured Burkholderiales bacterium
AACAGTGGTGCGGGCATCGAGCGCAGACGCAGTGACCCACGAAGCGGCGCACGAAAAGGCGCGCATCACCCACAGCCGGATCATGATCCAGTCACCAGTGGTGCGGGCATCGGGCGTAGACGCAGTGAACCGCAAAGCGGCGCACGAAGGGGCGCGCACCACCCACAGCCGGATCATGTCCAGTCAACAGTGGTGCGGGCATCTCAAGCTCCAAGCGCGGGGCGCGCACCACCCACAACCGGATCATGATCCAGTCACCGGTGGTGCGGGCGCTCCAATGCTCTCGAACGCGCGCGATGGGGCGCCCATCTCAGCACCTCAAGGAACCTCAACACACCACAACCACTCACCTACGGCCACAAACCACGACCTCGCACACAAACCCGGCCCCAAACCCCCAACCTCGCGCACAACCCCCCCACCCAAACCAGCCCACACCCCACCTCACACCCCAAACCCAAACCCGTACACAAACCCACACCCACCCAACCCCAACCCAACCCCGAATTGGCTAATTTTGAGGATGGAGGCACCTGTCGCCCTCCGCTCACCCGACTGCCTCCACCCTCCCCCCCTCCCCCTCTCGATTGAGGAGCCGGGTCGAGCGCTTTGGACTGAGTATCCAATCCTCTGTCCAAGAGGGCATCCCGTTTGAGGGGCAAAGCACCGGGAATGAATGTTGGACTTGTTGGCTGCGGCTATTGGGGGAAGAATTTACTCAGGAATTTCCACGAACTCGGCGCTTTGGGTGCCGTCTGCGACGCATCGGAGGCTCATCGAGAAGTGGCCGCCCGTATGGCGCCTGGCGTCCCCCTCTATACCGACTTTGAGGAACTCCTCAAGAGTGACATCCCCGCGATAGCACTCGCGACACCGGCAGTGACCCACTTTCAGATGGCTAGCCGGGCTCTTGCCGCTGGCAAGGATGTGTTTGTAGAGAAGCCTCTCTCACTCAATGTGAAAGAGGGGGAGCAACTCCTGAAAATGCGCGGTGACCGAATCCTTATGGTAGGCCACATCCTGGAATACCACCCAGCTTGCGTTAAGCTGGTGGAACTCGCGCGCTCAGGTGAGCTAGGAGACCTATGCTACATCTACTCCAACCGGCTCAGCTTGGGCAAGGTTAGAAGAGAAGAGAATATCCTCTGGAGCTTCGCTCCACACGATGTGGCTCTCATCAACCGTCTCGCCGGTGAGATGCCAGAATCTGTGGCCGCTTTTGGTGGGGCCTACCTACAGAACGATGTGGCTGACGTCACCGTCACCAACCTCAGCTACCCTAGAGGGATCCGGGCCCATATCCACGTGTCCTGGCTGCACCCCTTCAAGGAACAACGACTCGTAGTCATTGGCTCGCAAAAAATGGCATCGTTTGATGGCGTCACAGGAGAACTCACACTCTACGATCAGAGAGTGGAGTGGCAGATGGGAGAACCTGTTCCGATCAAGAGGGACGGTGTCAATGTTGCTACCTCCAAAGCCGAACCCCTCAAAGAGGAGTGTCGAGCCTTCTTGGAAGCTCAGAAAACCCGCGTCCAACCGCTCACCGACGGCCAGAGCGGCCTGGAAGTCTTGTCCGTCCTAGAATCGGCCCAGGAGTCTCTGAATCAGGGTGGGCGAGTCTGCCCGGTTGCCCGAGATTTCCTCCCCGCCTAACAACCGAAGCGGACCCTCTATTCTCGCGGCGGCCGTACACCCTCTAGGTAGGACAACAGCAGCAGAACAAAGCCCAGCGTTTTGAAGTAAAACAACAACAGATGAAGGCCCACGGGAACACTCCAGGTCCACAGGAACAATCCGGCCAGACCTGTTACGCTCATCACCACCAGAATCGCTCTGGCTAGGTACTTGGGCCAGCCGTAGTCAGGGGCTGCGAAAGCGCCACCGACGACCATAGGCAGTGTCAAGAATAGCGGAATGCCGATGCGACAGAAGATAGTGAATGGGTCGACAAAACTGTGATAGAGAAAACACAGCAGGGCCCCCATCCACAACCCGCCCACCAGATTCGACTCTACGATCTCGTCGCGAGTGACCAGACCTCTACCGTACTTGTTGCAACGGAGTAAGAGAGTCGTCGCGGCCTGGATCGTCCAAGCGAGGTAGTTAAAAATGCGCCAAAGGAACAGGATGGCCCCGATCAGCGGTGCTAGAGCGGGATACTCCTTGCGAGCAAACTCGAGAGCTCGAACCACCACCGCGGAACCAAAAACAACAGCCTGCTGGTGATGCTTAGAAAACGAATTGACCCAAAAAAAGTACTTCAGGATCAGCCCATAAAGAGGAAACTTTGCCCGCAGAGCGTTCATAAACCCCTGACGCGCACGTTCCGATTCTGGGTCGACTAACAGGGCTGACTGAAAAGCTTCCAGGGCATCCTTCCAACGCCCCTCGTGGAGATGGAGAAACCCTAGCTCCGTGAGCGCGTAGTCGTTCTCGGGCTCCGTCTCCAGGACCGATTGAAGCACAAATCCGGCTTCATCCATCTTGCGTAGCTTCACCAGGGCCGAGGACTTGATGATCTGAGCATCCGCGTGGTTGGGCGCTTCGCGAAGGGCTGCGTCCGCTGCATCCAGCGTCCCCAACCAATCCGAATCGTTGGCCCGCAGTCGCGCGACCTGAACAAAATAGTCAGGATTCGTTGGGTCCAACTCTAGAGCGACCTCCACAGCCTTTTTGGACTCTTCGTAGAGATGGCGAGAATAGAAAATGTAGGATTGAATATAGTGGGCGTAGCTGTAGTCGGGCGTGACCGCGATAGCAGCCGCGGCGTACTCAGAGGCCTTGCCAAAAAGCTCCATCCCCAAATAGCATCGGGCCGCCAGGCAGAACGCATGGCCGTCTTCCGGATTCTCCAGGAGATGTTGTTGAAAACTCTCTAGGGCTTGTTCCCAACGTCCTTGCTCCAGTAGCAACTCACCGCGTTTAAAATGTTGTCTCATCGAATTTTAGCCTTCTTCAAGAAATCTGCCAGATCGTCGTAGTAGCCGTCTTTGTTGGCAAAGTTCACATAGTTTCGGGAGCGTCGTAGCCACTCCATGGTCGTCGGTCGTCTCGACTTGAGAGCGATCTGAAAGTCAGTATGATTCACAGGACGGAGATCGCCTGACCGGATAGCGTCGGCGACCGCTCTCTCAATGGCCTGCTCCACGACTTGCGCGATGTCAGCTCCAGAGAAGTGGTCCATGTTAGAAGCCAGCTTCTCCCAGGGAACAGCGGGGTCCACATTTTTGTCCTTGGCGTGAATCTTAAGAATCTCCACCCGAGCCTGGTTGTCCGGTGGTGGAACAAAAATCACCCTGTCAAACCGACCCGGCCTCCGAAAGGCTGTATCAACACTCCAGGGCTCATTGGTAGCCCCTAAGACCAGAAGCTTGTCGTTGTTGACTCCAATGCCGTCCATCTCGGTGAGAAAGTGCGTCGTCATATTCTTGAGATTGGTGGAGTTGTTGCCGCTGCGCTTACCACCGAGGGCGTCGATCTCATCGATAAAGAGCACACTGGGCGCCTTGGACCGAGCCATCTCAAAAAGGTTCGAGAGATTCTTCTCCGAGTTGCCGATGTACATATCCAAAATGTCGTTGAGTCCAACCGACAGAAAACTCGCCCCCAACTCGCCAGCCACAGCGCGAGCAAGATGGGTCTTGCCACAGCCCGGTGGCCCGTAGAGAAGAATGCCTCCCCCGACCTTCTTGCCGTAGGCCTCGTAGATCTCGGGCTTTTGCATGGGGTAGATGATATTGAGACGCAGCTGTTCCTTAAGCTCCTCCATCCCCCCAATGCTATCGAAGGTGATACTATTGCGCTCCCGCACAACATCATCAGCTGTCAGTCCCACGATATCCCCACCCGCCGTGAGCTTGATTGAATCTTGAGGAGCCAACTCGGCCTCCAACCCTTCATCGATCAGCGAACGGTCCTTTTGAATGGCTTCCTGGTAGTATTCCTGAGCCTTGTCCATGCGTCCGCTAGCCTGTTCGGCTCGGGCCATGGCCAAAAAGGCTACTGGGCGCTCATCGCTATCGAGCAGTGGCTCGGCAAGGGCACGGAGTTCCTTGTACCGACGCGCCTTGAGAAACTCTCGCACAACGTGGGCCCGGAGAGGCACATTATCGGGCGAGAGTTGAAGAGCTTGAAGAAGAGGATCTAGGGGACTGGACATTGGGGTCGTTTTCGGCTCAAGGGTGTGGGCTCCTTTAGCAATTCTGGCAACTGGAGAGTCACTCAAGGTCATGTTAAGAAATATCCAGAAAGTCCCCTCACAATGATTTTGACTCCCCTCTCCATCCATGGAGCGTATCTCATCGACCTCGAAAAAAGAGGTGACGAACGCGGTTTTTTCGCCCGGCAGTTTTGCCAGAGAGAATTCGAGAAGGCAGGTCTTGAGTTTCAACTCGCTCAGGCCAACACCTCATTCAGCGCCGACAAGGGCACCCTGCGTGGCATGCACTACCAACTCGGATCGGCAGCAGAGACCAAACTCGTTCGCTGCATTCGAGGGGCGATCTGGGACTGTGTTCTGGATCTTAGGCCAGAGTCTGACACCTTCGGCCAGTGGTTTGGTGCCGAATTGTCCGCTGAAAACCGCACCATGATGTTGGCTCCAAAAGGCTGTGCTCACGGATTTTTGAGCCTCACTGATGATTCTGAAATCCTCTACTTGGTGGACGAATTCTACAGCCCCGAACTGGAAAGGGGTGTGCGCTGGAACGATCCCAAATTCTCTATCGATTGGCCCTTTGAACCGAGCGTCATCTCCCAAAGAGATTCCTCTCATCCTGACTTTTGCCCCCAGCATCATCTTGGCCGACAAGAGGCTCAACCCACTCTATGAAGATTCTTCTCAGCGGCGCCAGTTCGTTCACCGGCTCTTGGTTCGGCAAGACGCTCTCGGCTCGCGGACACAGCGTCACCGGGGTCTTTCGCAGAGAGTCTCTCGACGACTATCGCGGAATACGTGGGGCCAGAGTCACCGAGTTCCTCAAATCCGCCGAAGGTCAATTTGGCTGCAGCTTCGGCTCAGAGCGGTTCCTCGATTTGATCAGGAGCGAAAAATGGGACGTCTACTGCCACCACGCTTCTGATGTTGAGAACTATCGCTCACCGGACTTCGACCCGTTGGGCGCAACCCAAAGAAACACCCACAACCTCTCCCTGGTCCTGGAAGCCCTAGAGCGCGCAGGCTGTCGCCGAGTGGTCTGCACCGGGTCGGTCTTCGAACGCCTAGAGGGCGCTGGTAGCGAGGGGCTCCCCCATATCTCCCGCTATGGGCTCAGCAAGGCCCTGTCCTGGGAGGTCTTCCTGTTCGAGTGCTTAGAGCGAGGCTTCCAACTCGACAAATTCGTCATCCCCAACCCTTTCGGTCCCTACGAGGAGCCTCGCTTTACCAACTATCTGGTCAACCAATGGAGACGCTCCGAGACCGCCGGAGTGCGCACGCCCAACTACGTGAGAGACAACATCCATGTTGATCTTCTGGCCCTAGAATATGCCGATTTTGTGGAACTTTCGCCGACCTCCCCATCGGGGCCAAGAAAACATCACCCGAGCGGCTACATTGAAAGCCAGGGTCGATTTGCCACGCGATTCGCCAGGGAGTTCCAAAAGCGAACCGACTGGCCGTGCCGCGTTGAGAGCGCTCAACAAATGGAGTATTCTGAACCTATGATTCGCATCAACACGCAACCCTCGTCTCTGCGACACCCTGAGTGGTGCGAATCAACTTCCTGGGACAAGATCGTAGAGTACTACCTTGCCGCGGCTGCGAACTAGATTCTTTGAGGGGCTTCTGCTGAGTCTTCTTCTTTTACTGGGCTCCCAAGCCTGGGCCCAGCAGGGTGTGGCCACGGCCATCATCGAAGCCACAAACGCCCTTAGAGTGCGCAACAATCTCCCCAAACTCGAACCCCATCTGTCCCTGAACAAGGCCGCCCTCTCCCACTCCAACGAAATGATCGAGAAGAACTACTTCTCCCATACCTCACCGGTCGCGAGTCGAAGCAAAACCTCTCAGCGAGTCAAAAGCGAGGGAATCACCCCTAAGATTGTGGGAGAGAACATCTTTGGAGCCAATGGATGGCCAGAAGAGATCATTGCGAACAAATGCTTGGAGTCGTGGCTTGAAAGTCCCGGCCATCGAGCCAACCTTTTGAACCCGCGGTTCACACACATCGGCGTAGGAGTCGCCAAATCCGGGGACACCTTCAGGGTCACTCAGGTCCTGGCCGGCGACCTAGAATTTGTAGCGAGTACGAATTCGGTATCCAACGTCATCAAAGACGA
>CAZVVF010000248.1:0-6280 GCA_964630575.1 uncultured Burkholderiales bacterium
CGGTCTTTCCACTCGTCTATATGACACCGGACAAGCGCAACAATCCGTTTTTGAGATTTCACTGCTATCAAGGGGCTCTTCTCGGCCTTTGGGGGGTCGTTGGCCTCAGCGTCTTTCGCGCGGTGTTAAGCCTCTTTGTTCGCTGGTTCATCCTGTTCGATGTTCTGCTCTATCCGGTCCTAAAGGGCTTGGAGTGGCTGGTCCTCGGTTTGGTCCTCTACGGAGCCCTGTGGGCTAGTCGGGGGCTGATAGCCGAGATTCCCTATCTGTCGAATTTTGTTCGCTCTCTCACCGATCGCAGCTCGGTCTCGACAGGGTCCGAGGACGCTGGTGTTGATTCGTGAGTCAATTTCTTAGAAAATTGATGGTGATTCCTTCAAAGAGTTATTGACGCTATTGCTCGGTTGTGATACCTTTTGAGCGCCTGCGGATGTGGCGGAATTGGTAGACGCGCATGATTCAGGTTCATGTGGGCTTACGCCCGTGGGAGTTCGAGTCTCCCTTTCCGCACCAAATTAAAAAGAGCTATACAGCTCTTTTTTTTTATGCCCAAAAAGCTCAGGTTTCTTCTCTTTCTTCGCTTTAAGGATTTCTTGAAGAGAATGCATTGCTCGTGGAAAAAAGGACGGCTTGTTTACATTTTGTTTACACGGGTCGGTCGCATTCAAAACCAGGGTCTGGGTCTTGGGGGTAATCTATGGTCAAGAAGTTACCCACGGAGAGAAATACAAATGACCAAGAAGCTATCAGCAAGAATTGTGCCCGAACTCGAAAAGCGACTCAGTGAGTCTGGGCTCTTGACAGCCATTGTCACGCTCGACTCCCCCCGCTTTAAACACTATTTGAAGAAGCCGGCAAACCTGTTGCACGACCGCTGGAGCTACACAGAGCGCGATGACAACCAAGGGGTCTTGTATCGGCTCGGGAGTGAGCGAGGGATTCGTCAGGAGTTGACCATCAGCCGTCGGACCAAGCAGGCCACTCTGGTGACTTACGACCCGCGGGCCGGACGGGAACAGGTTCTGGTATTCGACCTCGTCTCCAGAACAGTCTCGACCAATGTTGTGACCCACGATTCTGCCGGAGTGAGGGTCTCTCACAATTTCCTCTTCTTGAATAAGCGCGAGGGACTTCTGCGCCGCTCTAGGGTTGAAGAGGTCGCTACCGTTTAGGGAACGGCTCTGTCATTTGAAATGGTTGGTCCGTTTTACGGGTGAAACGCTCGGGGCCCGTGAATACTCCCTCAGAAAATGACCTGAGGGAGTATTTTTATGTCAGAACTAGCAGATATCGGTCTCTACGGCCTAGCAGTAATGGGCCAGAACCTGGTCCTCAATATGAACGATCACGGGTTCAAGGTTGCTGTGAGCAACCGGAGCGAGGGCAAGGTCGACAGTTTTCTTGCCGAGGAGGCAAAGGGTACCCCGATCGTCGGATTTCATAAGATTCAGGACATGATACAGGCCCTGCGTAAGCCCAGGGTCGTGATGCTGATGGTAAAGGCTGGGGACCCGGTCGATCTTACTATCGAGTCCATCGTCGATCTTCTCGAACCCGGAGATATCATCGTCGATGGTGGTAACTCCAACTATCTCGATACCAATCGACGCTGCGCGATGCTCGCCGAGAAAGGTATTCACTTCGTTGGGGCCGGCGTCTCTGGCGGGGAGGAAGGCGCTCGTTTTGGCCCTTCCATAATGCCTGGCGGCCACAAGCAAGCGTGGCCTCGAATACAGCCTATCCTGCAAGCTATCGCTGCTAAGACGCAGAGCGGAGAGGCTTGCTGCGATTGGGTTGGAGAAGATGGCGCAGGACACTTTGTGAAGATGGTTCACAACGGAATCGAGTACGGGGACATGCAGTTGATCTGTGAAGGCTATGACCTCATGAGTCATGTCTTGGGGATGTCGGCTGACGAGTGTTCCAAGGTGTTTGCCGAGTGGGATGAAGGAAAGCTGGACTCCTACTTGATTGAGATTACGAAGAATATCCTGGCTTACAAGGATGAGGACGGCGGGCCACTCGTTGAGAAAATTCTCGATACGGCAGGTCAGAAGGGTACTGGGAAGTGGACGGCGGTATCAGCTCTGGACCAGGGGATTCCGCTGACTCTCATTGGAGAGGCCGTGTTCAGCCGGTTTCTGTCGGCGCTAAAGAGTGAGCGTGTGGAGGCCTCCCAGAAGCTAGGGGGAGGGCTAAGGCCTGTAGATGTGGACCCCAAGGTCTTTCTTGGCTGGCTCGAAGACGCGCTCTACGGGGCCAAGATCATCAGCTATGCCCAGGGGTATATGCTGTTTCGTGCCGCAGCCAAGGATTTCGGTTGGAACCTCAACTACGGCGGTATCGCTCTGATGTGGATGGAGGGTTGCATCATACGCTCTCGTTTCTTGAGTGACATCAAAGAGGCTTTTGATGCAGAGCCGGATCTCGAGAACCTGTTGTTCGCTCCTTATTTCAAGGAGCAGATCCAAAAGGCTGAGGATGGCTGGCGCAATGTGGTCTCTGTCGCTGTTCGGGCCGGCGTTGCGGTACCGGCTCTCTCGGCGGCTTTGGCTTTCTACGATGGGTATCGCAGGGAGAGACTTCCCGCTAGCCTGCTGCAGGCGCAGAGGGACTATTTTGGAGCTCATACCTATGAGCGGTTGGACAAGGCCCGCGGGGAGTTTTTTCACACAGATTGGACAGGCGAAGGGGGCCGCGTGACCTCCGGTGCTTACAACGCCTAGGCAGGCGTTGTTGCCCGGAGCCCGAGTGCAAGCGTTGCTTCTGCGGGCTCTGGGTTTGCTGTAGGCGATGGTCGCGGCGAGCCTTTGCTGGCTCTATTGGAGGGCCAGTTCCTGAGTTGTTAGCTGCTCTACGAGAACGTCGCCAACCTCCGACGGGATCGATCCAGTGGAGCCGTCGAGGGTATATCCAGACGGGGTTCTCGTTAAGAGGGCGCCTGGCTGAACGCCTTGAGATTGGAGGGTGGACTTGAGTTGTCCCTGGACTTGGGTGATCTCTCCGGTCTCGTGGTGGCTGAGTTCCTTGGCTGGAAAGCAGGCGCGGGTGGCTGGTCGGCAGCTGATCTTTGAGCACAGGTTGGGGGACACGAGGTGCTCCTGGCGACCGACCCTCACATGGACCTTGCCCTTGGGAGGGCGGCCGAGCGTTTGAATCGTGATTCCTGGGACGAGTCCAATTTTGGCAAGGTTTTGCAGGTGCTCGGAGTCGGATTCTTCGACTCGCGTGACCTGGTAGAGTTCATGGAGCCGCGTGTCGTCTAGTCGTAGAACGCAGCGGCGCGGTATCTCTCCCTCGAGAGTGGGGATGGGTGACCCATGAGGGTCGAACGATGGGTTGCCCAGAAAATCACAGATTCTGGCCTCAAGTTTCTCTGAAATGTAGTGTTCGAGTCGCTCCGCTTCTTCGTGAACTTCGTCCCAGGTGAAGCCGAGCGCTTGGGTGAGGTAGAGTTCTAGCAGGCGATGGTGGCGAACGACTTCCACGGCGACCTTTCGACCCGTTTCTGTGAGCTGAACCCCTTGGTAGGGTTGGTGAACGGCAAGGCCTGTTTCGGCCAATCGTTTGACCATTTTTGTGGCTGATGCGGGAGAGACGTCCAGTCGCTCGGCGAGGTGTTGCGTGGAGGCTGTTCCTCGGTTTCGGGTGATGGAGAAGATGGTCTTGAGATAGTCCTCCATGGCCGGGCTCAGCGAGACGTTGTCGGGGGCGTGGTGTCGGCGAGGTATGCGGGTCATCGTTTTTCGCCGTCCGAGGTCTCAGTTGGGATCTGGGTGCCGTGAGGGTCGTGAGCGGGGAAGTTGAGCTCTGCTTCTAGGTTGGCCAACTCGGTGGGTGTTAGGGCATGTTCGAGGCGATGAGCTGTGCTGTGGATATGGGGGGTATTGAGGTGCGTATCGAGGTAGACTTCCCAAATTCTGTGGCTGCGCACAAGTTGATGGGCCTTGTCTCGGCCTGACGGAGTGAGGATGTACTGGTGGTTGTTGGACTCAATGAGCCTCTTCTTGAGCAGTCGAGAGATGGCGATTCTGCGTGTCCAGGTGCCAATGAGGAGAGCTTCTTGCATGCTGTGGTTGTCTCGGAGGCTCTCTGCTTGTGCTCCACTTTCGTCGAGTCTGTATAGCCATCCAAGGATGTCTTCTTCAATCATATTTAAGGATAGCCCCAGGCGGTAACGGAGTTGGCTTATGAGGCCCTTGCGTGGAGCGAAGAGCACGGCTAGGGAAAATAGAAAGCCGGCGACCACGGCCATCATTCCCGCAGTGTTGGTGTCTTGAAACCCTACCAGTTTGGGCAGGGTAATAGCGCAAACGTGGCCCAGGGTTGCTGAGGCGACGGCGACGACGGCGCTGATGATCAGGAGTGGACCCATGCGGTCTGTGAGGAGCTGTCCGCAAGCTGCCGGTACGATCAGCATGGCGATGACCAAAATACTACCGACGCTCTCGAAGGCCGCTACCGAGGTGATGGCGACAACGGCCATCAGCAAGAAATTCATCAGCCTTGGAGAGATGCCCTGAGTTCTGGATAGGTTCGGGTCGAATGTGCTGATCAGAAGTTCTTTGAAGAGCAAGCTTACAAAGCAGATGTTGAGCACGACGACAGCACTGAGTTTTATCACGGCTTTGGGAATGTCGAAGGATGCAATCTCGACGGTGTCGAGCGGAACGAGTTCCACGGCTCCGTAGAGCACGCATCCGGGGTCCAGGTCGACCTGGTCGGCGGCTCTGACAATGAGGATGAGTCCGATCGCGAACAGGGTTGTGAAGACCACGCCCATAGAGGCCCCCTCGTCGACGCCGCCAACTCGATGGATCCAGTCGACGAAGACCGCGGTGAGGATTCCCACGAGAGCTGCCCCGACGAACATGGTGAGGCTGTCTCGAGAATTGGTCCACAGAAAGGCGATGGCTAACCCTGGCAGTATGGCGTGACTGATAGCGTCGCCCATCATGCTCATTTTTCGTAGCACCAGAAAGCATCCGGGCAGAGCGCAGGCCACAGCGCTCAGGACTGCCACGATCACAATCCAGGTGTCCAGGCTGGTCCAGTTCATGCTGGGGCCTCCTCGCTGGTGTGGGGGCACTGCGGGCAGTGCGAGGTCGGGTATTCTGAGGCTAAGAGGGTCTCGAGTTCGGCGATCAGTTCCTCGCTGAGGATGTGTTCTACGCGGTCGGCGTCTCGGTCGACGTGACTCGGGGCGATGTCGGCGTAGGTGATCAGAAAGAGTTCCCAGAGTCGGTGGTTCCGGACCAGGCGTTGAGCCAGTTCGTGTCCTTGAGCGGTCAGCGAGAAGCCCTCTGGTCCCTGACTGAGGTAACCGCTTCGAGCGCTGCGACGAATCTGCTTTTGCAATTCGGTCCGACTCCAGGAGCGCGCTCGGAGCAACTCTTCCATGCTCACAGAGGTCTTGCCGCTCTTTTCGAGGGCCTCGTGGCAGGCGCGGAGGATGTGCTGTGTGCCGACTTTTCGAGAGAGAATGTACCTTCGAATCTGCTGGATCACAACACCGTTTTGTTTGCCGAAAAGCATGCTCACGGTGAAGAGAGCGCTGTAGACGACAACGATGATCGCTCCGGCGGGCAGTCTGGGAATGACCGCCGAAAGAGCCGCTCCGAAGGCGCTTCCTATGGCTCCAATGAAGGCGGCGATGAGGGCCATCGTCATGAGTCGGTGAGTCCAGAAGCGCGCTGCGGCTGGAGGGATGATCAAAAGGGCGATGACGAGTATGAGCCCGACGGCCTGCAGCCCGATGACCGTGATCAAGACGACCAGGGTCATCAGCAAGATGTCCAGTTTGACGACGGGAAGGCCCTGGGAGCCAGCGTAGTCCTGGTCGAAGCAGAGTAGGGTGAATTCTTTGAGCAGGAGGCCGCACACTAACAGGGATATGACGGCGACAACTCCGATGAGGTAGGCGTCGGAGCTCAGCATGGAGGCGGTCTTGCCGTATATGAAGGACTCCAGCCCGGCGGCTGAGCCTCGACTCATCTTTTGGATCATGCCAAGGAGCGCTACGCCGGCGCCAAAGAAGCAACTCAGTACGATGCCTAGGGCTGCGTCCTCCTTGACCCGAGTGTAGTTGCGCAGCAGTAGCACGATCCCCATGCCCAAGAGGCCGGTGATCAGTGCGCCCAAGAGGAGTCCAGGAAGCCACTTGCCCGTGCCTCCGCAAGCTACCATAACGATAAAGGCCAGGCATATTCCAGGCAGCGTGGCGTGGCTCACAGTGTCGGCCATAAGGGAGCGCTTTCGAAGGAGCATGAAGGAGCCGATG
>CAZVVF010000249.1:0-6278 GCA_964630575.1 uncultured Burkholderiales bacterium
ACCCAGGCTCACTGCTACCGCAGGTCATCGAAACTCCGCCCCAGGAGGTGTCTCTTGAGCCCAGCGTGTCGCCGACGCCAGCTGAGTCGCCGGTTCCCACGGAGACTCCAGTCTCAACGGAGAGCCCGCAAGCCAACGTTGATGGGACGGAGAGCGAGGCGGAGTCGAAAAAGGATAGCAAGACTCGCTACTCTGTGTTTGTGGGTCAAGGTCTTCAGAGGGATATCGGTGAGTTGCTCACTTCGGGACTGATGGTGATCGAGGAAGTTCCCTTTTCCAAGGGTGGCGACATGGGGAGTATGGGGTTTCTCGACTACTCGATCCTGGCGCCCATCGAGGCCTTCCTCGAGCACCGTCCAGACCGAGGCGTTCACGAGTACTGGATAACCGTCTCCGACGAAAAGGACGCCGTCCAGATTCAGTCTCTTCTGAAGTCTCGCGTCGGCGAGTTCTTGGCCGAGAGAGAGGCCGCAGGCGACTAGGTGGGGGCGAGGCAGATCAACGTTCTCACCAGGCAAGAGTACCTCCGTTCGGCTCGAGAATATTTGGGCTATGGTTGGTTGTTGCAGGTGGCCGTCTCCATGGTTGGAGTTCTGATCGCTGTTACGGCGAGTATGAATACCATGTTGATGTCGACCTATGAGCGACTGGGTGAGTACGCGACTCTGCGCGCTGTAGGGGCTTCCCGCCGGGTGATCTCACTGACCATCATTTTTGAGGGCATATTTCTCAATGTGACCGGCGGGGTATTGGGATTGCTGTTTGGCTATCTGGCGACCGGTGTTTTGGACAAAGCCGTGGTATTGCTCTTGGAGATTCCCTATCCGATGGCTGGGGTGACCCCGGCGCTTCTGTTGCAGGCGTTGGGTTTGAGTTTTTGCGTCGGGGTGGTGGGTTCCATCATTCCCTGTTTTGTGGTGAGTCGAATCGACCTCGTCGCTGAGTTGCGGAAGGGATTGTAACACTTGCAAGTCGTTCTTCGGGGGGTACATAAGGTTTACAACAGTGGATCTCGGCCGAACAAGGTTCTCGATGGTGTCGATCTGCTCGTGCCGTCAGGCCAATTTGTGGCCGTGACCGGTCCGAGTGGGGCGGGCAAAAGCAGTTTGCTGTATCTGCTCGGTTGTTTGGATTATCCTGATTTTGGTGAGATTCACCTGGGCAATAGAGATGTGGCCAAAGACGGCGAGTCGCTCCGCGAGAAGATTCGGTTGCGCCACATCGGCTTTGTCTTTCAGGATTTTCGTCTGCTGCCAGCGCTCAGTGTGATGGAGAACATCACTCTGCCCATGCAGTTGGCCGGGCTTTCTGCAGCGGAGGCTCGGCAGCGCGGTCGGGAACTGCTGCGCATGATAAAAATGGAACGCGAGAGAGACCAATTGACGGCTACGCTCTCGGGAGGGCAGAAGCAGAAGGTCGCCATTGCAAGGGCCCTTTCCAATTTGCCGGAGCTTCTCTTGGCCGATGAGCCCACCGGCAATCTCGACGGAGCCTCAACAAAGGAAATTTTGGAGGTCCTGCAGTCGATCAATAGAAGTCGGACCCTCACCACGATAATGGTGACTCACGATCCTCAGGCCGCGAATTTTGCGGAGCGGATAATTGAGTTGGATCGGGGCCGGATAAAGGAGAAGGGACACGAATCCGGTCGTTGAAGGCCGATTTCGGAAGGATTAACATGCAAGTCTGTTTTTTCTGTGGCTCTGCCAATGGCCCTGGTGCCAAGGTCTGCCACTCCTGCTCTCAGCCCCTCGCGGGTGAGGAAGAGCAAATGTCTGACGAACCCGTAGCGGTGGACACAGAGGTAGAGGAGTTTGCGGAGTGCCCTTTTTGTGGCCAGTCGCTCAACGCAACGGACGAAGTTTGTCCAAACTGTCAGTCCACCATCGTCTCTACTGACCCGCTTGACCGACCAGCGCCGAAGACCCACGACCGAGATATTACCGGTCGCTACGATGAATTTGCCAGCAGAGTTCAGATGGTTCGAGATGGTCGCATGACACGCCCGCAGTTCGCTACTTGGCTCGGCACCGTAAAGCAGATGTTAGCTGGTCAAAGGGAACGATACGTCGAAATGATTCGCACCTCGGGCTACTATGATGTGAGCTCCGATGAGGTCGATATGGGTATGACCGGGATTCTGGAATATGAAGAAGCCATGGAGATGATGGTCGTATTCGCCACTACTGATGGCGACATTGGTGTACTGGATTCCGCCTTGCAAAAGATGTGGGAGGGCAATGAGAAGTGCAACGAGGCCATGCGGATCAATCGTGAATTTCGCAACAAGCTTGAGGACGACTGGGGATACATGTAGTCGTGGCCCGCTCTTGACGGTTTCTTGTCTTTGATTCCCGAGAGCGACGCATCGGTATTACGCTTTTCCTCAGTTTGCTTTTCCTACTCCAAGGCCCCCGTCCTAAAGGGGCTCAGTCTGAGCGTTTCCGGCTCTGAAATCGTGGGGCTCTTGGGGGTCAACGGCGCGGGAAAGACGACATCCTTTCGATTGGCGACCGGGTTGCTCGCTCCGCGCTCTGGTGAGGTGAGCGTGGTTGGACACAATCCGTCACAGAGCAAGGAGTGGACCTATTCGGTCGGTGTTCTCATGGCAGGTGGTGGGCTCTATCCACGCCTTACAGTCCGTCGCAATTTGGAGTTTTTCGCTCGACTCTACGGGTTGAGGATCGACATGGATGAGCACCTGGCAAGGCACGGCCTTTCTCGTTTTGCGGACAAGCCAGCCAGTCAGTTGTCCCACGGTTTCAAGCGCCGCCTGGCCTTGGCCCGAGCGACCCTTCACAGTCCCCGCCTCTTGCTCTTGGATGAACCAGCAGACGGATTGGACCCGGCTGCAACCGAGGCCTTACACGCTCACCTGAGAGGTTTTCGCGAAGAGGGGGGAGCTGTATTACTCGCGTCCCACCGCTTGGAAGAGATCGAGCAGTTGTGCGATCGGGTTGTGCTCCTGTCGGATGGCTGTATTGTCATGGAGGGGGCTCCCAAAGACCTTACGAGGTCGCTCGATGGGGGAGGCCTACGGGCTTTAATCCTCAAGCTACAAAGCTGATTAAGCAGGATTGAGGTGGGTCGACTCAAAATCTTAGCCAAGCGTATCCCCGCTTAGGCTTTTGAGATATGTTCAGACCTGGAGAAGAGTATCGTTTATGACCCTAATACGAAGAGTTTTGATAGGAATCGTCGGACTGTTGTTAGTCCTCGATTGTGCGGCTCTAGTCCTCGTGAAGCAAGGGCCTCGGCCATCTGAGGAAAAGAGTAAGTTGGTCATATGGATCGACGATAAGGAGCAGGCTGAGCTTGCTGTAGAGACCTTGAAGGGCATGGACTACGAGCCGATGCTCAAGGCTGCCAAGCGCGACAGCTTCGTGAAGGCGAACTACCGTTTGGTCTACCCTGGGAAACGAGAACTGCTCGAGCCGATCGCCAATGTCTTAAGGAAGGGTGGTCACACCAACCTTTCCTTTTCAGAGGACGGCACCATCCTTTATTACGGTGGTGTCTACACTCAAAAAGCTGAGGCCAAGCGAATCGCAAAGTCCTTAGAGGCTAGGGAACGGGTCATTTTTGAGGTCCAGCCGGGACAGAAGAAAGTTACCGTACCCAGTCACCGGGTCATCCTGCTAGAGGTGCCCGACAACTTCATCGCCGATATCACCGACGCGTTGGAAGCTGTTCCCGAGATCGAGGTCGTGGAGACAGAAGAGACCTCTCTCACGCCCAAAGAGGAAGTCATCGACGAAGAGACAGTCGAAGAGGACTGAACGGAATCTGGTCTTCTCTGAGAACTGTCGCGAATCGGGGACCTGTTAGGGGCATGCTGTTGATGAGATTGGTATCGGGTCCCGCTTAGTGAAGAGGCCTTTTCTTGGCTTTTTTTTCCGTGCTTGGGCCATCACGCGCCGCGATCTAGAAGATGCTCTTCGCAACAGCACGTTTCTTCTTATCCTGATCGGCCCGGTGATCTGCAGCATTCTTTTCTTCAGACTCTCCAGCGACGACGACTTTGGAAAGCCCCGATTGGGAATAGTGGGGTCGCGTCAAGATGGTTTGGGACTGGTTCTGGCCACCTCTGACTCGGCGCTTGTGACGGTTTTTTCCGATCAGGAATCAGCTCAGGCATCCCTCGATGAGGACAAGCTCGATGGGTTTGTGGTGCTGGAACCGAACTTGTCGGCGGAGATCGCCGCCGATGAATTCCCGACACTGGTTCTTTACGTGACGGAAACCGAGTCTTTGCGAAGTCGTCTTTTGGAGCGAGCGATTGAAAGTAGTGCTCGCAGATTGGCCGATCAAGAGATTCCACTCGATCTTCAAGTCGAAGGGAAAATCTCTCGCAAAGGTGATGCGACTTGGGCTCAAGGCCTGCTACCAAGCTGGTTGGTGTTCACTGCCATGTCGGGATTGATGTTCTGTTCGGCCTCGATTATTGAAGAAAAAGATCACGGAACTCTGCTTGGGGTCTTGACAGCGCCTGTCAGCATGGTAGAACTTTGGATAGGTAAGGTTGGATCAGGTGTAATCCTTTCCGTCCTTTCCACTCTTGCTGTTCTTCTTGGGAACGGCATCATCCCCTCAACGTATTTAGTCCTACTTTTGACCGCTGGATGCTTAGCTTTCGCGGCCCTCGGGATCTTGGTTGGACTGCTTTCTTCAAACGGAGCCGCAGCGAACGCGGCCACATCTACACTCTTTATGGTGATCTACATTCCGTTAGCTCTCCAGGAAATGAGTGTTCTGTTTTACAGAGTGGCTACGTTCACACCGGCCTTCTACTTGCAGCGAGGCACCCGTTTCTTTATGGATGGTCATACGATGGATGGATTGATAGACTTTGGAATTCTCGCCGCTTTTGCGCTGGCTTTCGCCCTCTTGGGGCTAGGAGCCACCCGCAAGCCGGAGAGGATCTTAATGGGAACCTAAACCCGCCTCGACACCGTACGTTAGGCAAATCTAAACGCGAGGGACCCAAAAAAGGAGAATCGCTGATGGCGAAGATGACGGCAGACTCACTGAAGAGCTGCAACCGACCGGAACTTATGGAAAAAGCGAAGGAACTTGGGCTCAAGGGATTCCAGAAGCTTCGAAAAGATGACATGATTGCCCTCATCTTGGAGAACAGCCCCAATGGCGCGGCTAGCCCAACGGCTAGCAAATCCAAGTCGAGCAGCTCGGATGACGAGAGTGCCAAAAAAGAGACTTCTGAAGCGCCAGAGCAGCCTTCGCGAAGCAGACGCAGGACTCGAGCTAAGGCCGAGGACAAGCCGGAAGAGGTCGCAGAGACGACCGAGAAGGAAGAGACCTCCGATTCAGAAGAGGCCCCCCGCAGACGCCCGCGTCGCAAACGCTCTCACTCCCGAACTGAAAAGGTTGAGACCGTGGAGACCGCAGAGGAGACTCCTTCAGAAGAGGACAGCGAAGAGAGCGCTGAAGAGGGCGCAGAGGACAGCCGAAGAGGCCGTCAGCGCAGACCGAGACGCTCCGAGTCGGACGAGGAGAGAGGCGGCGGTCGAAGTCGCCGTGGTCGCCGTGGTCGTAGACCCGCTGAAGAGACTGAGTCCGACAGCGACGAGTCCGCAGAGTCCGATGATTCTAGCAACGAGGACGAAGACGAGAACGAGAACGATAACGATGCCTCTGAGGACAAAGCTCCGAGCAAGCGTCATCTTCTGTACGCCTCGGGTGTCCTGGAGATTCTACCTGAGGGATACGGCTTCCTGAGGGGTCGTCGCTACCTGCCAAGCCCTACAGACATCTACGTTTCTGTTTCTCAGGTTCGTCGCTTTGGTCTGCGAATGGGCGATATGGTGCTGGGTCAAGTCCGTGCACCAAAGAGTGGCGAGAAGTATTACGGTTTGCTCAAAGTCGCCACCGTCAACGGTGTCGACCCAGATGCGGCTCGACGACGCCCTCGTTTTGACCAACTCACCCCGATCTTCCCCGAGGACAGATACACCTTGGAGAGCGATACGAGCAACGACTATTCGCGCCGAATAATCGACCTGTTTGCTCCCATCGGTAAAGGTCAGCGTGGTCTCTTGGTGGCTCCACCGAAAGCCGGTAAGACGATCCTTCTCAAGAAGATCGCGAATGGAATTTCCGAGAACTATCCAGAAGTGACCCTTATGGCGCTGCTCATCGATGAGCGCCCAGAAGAAGTCACCGACATGGAGCGCTCCATTGTAGGGGAAGTCATCGCTTCCACCTTCGACGAGTCTCCCGACCACCACGCCCACGTTTGCGAATTGGCTTTGGCCAAGGCG
>CAZVVF010000250.1:0-6274 GCA_964630575.1 uncultured Burkholderiales bacterium
AAAGAACATGCAACTCAATGAATTAAAACCGAATCAAGGTTCGCGCCACGAGCGGCGCCGGATCTGTCGTGGTGGTAAGCTAGGCAAGACCGGCGGTCGTGGATACAACGGTCAAAAGTCTCGCTCCGGCGGTACGAAGTATCCTGGTTTCGAGGGTGGTCAAACCCCTTGGTATCGCAGACTTCCTAAGTATCGTGGGTTTAAAAATATGTTCCGCACGGAATACCAAGAAGTAAGCCTCGCCGACTTGGAGTCTTTCGACGCCAACGCTACGGTGAATCCAGAGTCTCTTCTGGATAGAGGCATCATAAAGAATGTCCGTCGCCCTATCAAAGTCCTTGGAAACGGGGAACTGAAGAAGGCCCTCACAGTGAATCTGCACGCTTTCACTGGGAGTGCCAGAACCGCAATTGAAGAGGCGGGTGGAAAAGCAGAGGTTATCTAACCATGATTGGTACTTTCGTTCGTGCGTTTGCGGTCCCGGAAGTCCGGGGCCGTATTCTTTGGCTCTTCGGCGGTTTCGCCGTTTTCGCCATGTGTGTTCATATCCCGATTCCGGGAGTGAACACTGAGGCTTGGTCTGCAGCTTTGCAGAAGGGGGCTCTCTTTCAATTGGTGGGAATGTTCACCGGTGGTGCGTTGGCAAAATTTTCCATCGCCGCCATGGGTATTACCCCCTACATCAACGCCTCCATCATAATGCAGCTGCTGACTGTTGTGTTTCCTTATCTTAAGGATCTGCAGAAAGAAGGCGGAGAGCACGGGCGCAAAAAAATCCAGAGTTGGACCCGACAGTTGACCATGGTCCTTGCCGTTATTCAGGCAACGATCATGGTCACGACGATTCGCAAGGCTGTCGAAGCCCAGATCTTTGAGAGCTCGAGCCCACTCTACTACATGATGGTGATTACAGCCCTCGTGGGAGGCACCGCCTTCCTCATGTGGTTGGGTGAGATTATGTCGGAGCGAGGTATCGGAAACGGTGTCTCACTTCTGATTTTTGCCGGGATTGTCATGAGCTATCCGACCTACGTTTACAACACGTTCGTCGCTGCTAGCGCTAGTAACGCCTATGTGTCTGTGACCTTCTTCTTTCTGGTGGCGCTCGGTATCGTGGCAGCCATTGTTGGTGTGACCTTGGCTCAGAGAAAAGTCCCTGTGCAGTATCCGAAACGGCAGGTCGGTCGTAAGATTTACGGCGGCCAGTCTTCGTTTATACCGATCCGGCTGAACAACGCTGGGGTTATGTCTCTCATCTTTGCTATCTCGATCATGTTCCTTCCGTTGACGCTATCCAATGTGTTGCCTGCGCCTTACGGGCCGCAGCTGGCGGATTGGCTGGGCGCCTACTTCAATGATCGCACGATCCTTTACAACATCGTCTATATGGCTCTGATCATCTTCTTCACTTACTTTTACTCGGCAATCACCTTCAACACTGAGGACCTTGCTGATAATCTGAAGAAGGCCGGTGGCTTTATTCCTGGGATTCGTCCAGGAAAGCAAACCATGGAGTATCTGGATAAGATTACCAATCGGCTCAACTGTGTAGCGGGTTTGTTCTTGTCGGCTCTGGCGGTTGCGCCAACGCTTATCGTGCAGGCGACAGGGGTTCAGAACTTCTATCTAGGTGCCACGTCACTCCTCATTATTGTAGGTGTAGCCCTGGATACGATGCAGCAGATTGAGGCGCGTCTGGTGATGCGGCACTATCAAGGATTTATGAAATAGACCGAGGTTTTGATGGCTACGGACAAAGGGGTGAGATTACTCCTTATCGGACCCCCTGGGTCCGGTAAGGGTACTCAGGCGAAACATTTGACAGAGCGCTTTCATGTTCCCCATATTTCCACTGGGGACATGTTGAGAGAGCAGATCCGAAAGGGCTCATCCCTCGGCGCAGAGGCCGCCACCTACATCAACGACGGGAACTTGGTTCCCGATGAGTTGATCTTGAGCATGCTCAAAGTTCGAATGTCGCAGCGGGACACAGAGAGCGGGTATGTTCTCGATGGTTTTCCTCGCTCGGTCGCTCAGGCCGAGGCTTTGGATGTTTTGCTGGACCGACAGAAGCAGAACATCAAGGCGGCTATTCTTTTGATCTTGGATGATGAGACTATAGTCAGTCGTCTTTCCAATAGGCGCGTCTGCCCTGAGTGCGGTCGCGTCTACCATCTTATAAACCATCCGCCCAAGACCTCGGATCGGTGTGATGAATATCACTGTCGCGCGACCTTGGCGCAGCGGCCTGATGACAACGAGGCCTCGATTCGCAACCGGTTGCGCATCTATCACGAGCAGACTCAACCGGTGGTAAGTTTTTATAAACAGAAGGGGGTGCTCCGGGAGATTGACGCGAGTCGAGAGATTTTGCGCGTGCAGATTTCCATTGAGCGCGCCTTGGATGGAGTAACGGCTGTATGATTCAGCTAAAGACAGCAAAAGAGATAGAGTTAATTCGGGCCGGCGGGGAGATTCTCGCTGGCGCTCTCAAGCTAGTGAGAGAATCCTGTGCCCCCAACGTTAAGACAAAAGAGCTTGACCAAATGGCAGAGGAGTACATTCTCGAGCGAGGAGGGCGTCCCGCCTTCAAAGGGTACCAGGGTTTCCCCGGTACTCTTTGCATCTCGGTGAACGAGGAGGTCGTACACGGCATCCCTGGGAACCGGAAGCTGAAGACGGGTGATATCGTCTCTGTAGACTGTGGAGTCGTCTGGGAGGGTTTTGTGGCCGATAGCGCAACGACCATCCCCATCGGTGACATCGATGAGGAGACCGCAAGTCTCCTCAAGGTGACCGAAGAGTCGCTCTATAAGGCTATAGACCAAGCTCGGATAGGGAACTATGTCCGAGACATTTCTCAAGTCGTTCAGGAATGGGTTGAGAAACACGGGTTTTCTGTAGTGAGGGAGCTGGTGGGTCATGGCGTGGGTCGCGAGATGCACGAAGATCCTCAGATACCTAACTACGTGACCGCTCAGCGAGGGCCTAAGCTCAATGAAGGGCTAGTGATAGCTATTGAGCCCATGGTCAATGTGGGTGGCTGCGAAGTCAGACTGAAGCGAGACCGTTGGACGATCGAGACACTCGACCGTTCTCGCTCGGCTCATTTTGAACATACCATTGCTGTTACAAAAGATGGCCCACAAATCTTGACGGCCGGTAGGTAAATCCGTATAATCGCCGGGTATCTTTTGCGGGGGCCTAAGAATTTTGGCAAAAAAATGAGTTCCGACCAAAAAAAACGTCGACAACTCGTCGCAAAAGTGATAGAAGTGTTGCCTCGGTCTCTCTTTAGGGTTAGAACTGAGGACGGGCGCGACGTGTTGTGCCACGTTGCCCTTCCGGTTCGAAACAAAGTTTCGCGCGTCTTGGAAGGTGACAGGGTTACAGTCGAACTCTCAGAGTACGGCTCTAGGCGCGGAAGAATAATTGAACATCGACCGAGTTCGCCTCGGTAAGAGGAGGAGACGGATGCAAGTCAGGCCGTCGGTTAAAAAAAGGTGCGAAAAGTGCCGGATCATCGTAAGAAAGGGACGGGTGCGAGTCATCTGTTCCAATCCCAAGCACAAGCAGATACAGGGTTAGGAGCTAATTAATGGCCAGAATTTCAGGTGTTGACCTGCCGCGTGATAAGCGAGTTCTGATCGGGCTTACCTACATCTTCGGAATAGGGCGTGCAACAAGTCAGCAGATTTGTGATGCAATAGGCATCGATGTTGGCACACGCGTACGAAACCTCACCGAAGACGAGGTGAACCGTATACGTGAATTCATCGATAGCAACGTCAAGGTCGAAGGAGATCTGCGTCGTGACATCACGACCAACATAAAGCGTCTCATCGAGATAAATTGTTATCGAGGCGTCCGCCATCGACGGGGTTTGCCCGTTCGTGGACAGCGTACAAAGACCAATGCACGGACTCGTAAGGGACCGAAGCGTACGGTTGGACGCAAGAAGAAGTAAGGAGCTTTAGGAATGGCTAAAAGCGGAAAACAACAATCCCGCGGCAGACGTAAAGTCGCCAAGAACGTGCCGAGAGGCGTAGCTCATATCCAGTCGAGCTTCAACAATACCATCGTGACCATCTCTGATTTACAGGGTAATGCGATTTCGTGGGCTTCTGCTGGCGGACAAGGCTTTAAAGGATCTCGTAAGAGTACTCCTTTTGCAGCTGGCGTCGCTGCTGAGGTGGCTGCACGAGCAGCAGCAGAACATGGGGTCAGAGTCTTAGAGGTTCACGTGAAGGGGCCTGGTGCCGGTCGTGAGGCCGCTATTCGTTCCCTTCAGACCGTGGGTATGCAACTTACCGTCATCAGAGACGTTACTCCGATGCCTCATAACGGTTGCCGACCTCCCAAGAAACGTCGCGTGTAGGATAGGAATCAAGAATGGCTAGATATACCGGACCGGTTTGTCGACTTTGTCGGCGAGACACAACAAAACTATTTTTGAAAGGTGAGCGTTGCTATAGTAGCAAGTGTGCTATGGAGCGTCGCGCCTATCCACCAGGTCAACACGGACCTGGGCGGCAGAAGAAGCTTTCGCAGTATGGAATTCAGCTGCGCGAGAAGCAGAAGTTGCGTCGTATCTACGGCGTGAGCGAAAAGCAGTTTCGGGCTTATTTCAGAAAAGCTGCGGGTCAACCCGGCGTTTCTGGGGACAACTTCCTGATCTTGCTGGAGCGTCGACTGGACAACGTTGTTTTTCGGTTGGGCTTCGCAGCCTCCCGTTCGGCGGCTCGTCAATTGGTGGCACACGGCAACGTGGCCGTTAATGGCAAGAAGCTCGACATCCCAGCGTACATTGTGAGAGCTGGCGATGAGGTGAGTGTGATCGAGAGACACGAGAATAACGCATTTGTGCAGGAGGCTTTGCAAAAGGCCCGTATTCGTCAGGTCCCTCAGTGGATGGAACTCGACGACGACAAGCCAAAGGGTAAAGTCGTTGCTCTCCCAAGCCGGGAACAGGTTGACACGCAAGTCAACGAGCAGCTCATCGTCGAATTCTACTCTAAGTAATTCGTCAACTATCGAGGAGATATTAGAAGATGCTAGACGCACTTATGCAGACAGCGGCTCGGCCTGAAGAAAAGGTTGAGCCGACTCTGAAAGCGATTTCCGATAACAAGTTTGTTATTGAGCCACTTGAGCGCGGCTTTGGAATCACGCTTGGAAACTCGCTCCGTCGCGTGTTGCTTTCGGCCCTTACCGGGGCGGCTGTAACTCACGTACGAATCGACGGCGTGCTTCACGAGTTCGCAACGTTGCCCGGTGTTCGTGAAGACATCACCGAGATTACGCTGAATATCAAGAAGCTGAATCTTCGTCTTACCACTGGTACGAAGAAGGTTCTTCGCCTTGAAGCTGCAGGTCCCGGGGTTGTAACACCGGCTGACATCGTGATGGACCCAGAAGCTGAAGTCTTGAATCCTGAGCTTAAGCTCGGAACCCTTTCTAAAGGTGGACGCCTCGGAATGGACCTCTACGTCTCTAACGGCGTCGGGTTTGTGCCTTCGGGACGTCAAGACGATCAGGAACAGATCATCGGTGTTATTCCGGTGGACAGCATCTTCAGTCCTATCACCAAAGTTAACTACGTGGTTGAAGACACTCGTGTCGGACAACGTACAGACTTTGATAAGCTGACGCTGGAAGTATGGACCGACGGTTCCATAAAACCATACGAGGCGATTTCTGAAGCTGCCGCTATTTTGCAGAGGAAGCTCAGTCTGTTCAGTCAGATAGAGCCTCCAACAAGGGAAGAGGAAGAACCGAGCGGTCCCGAGTCGGAGCTGTTGGATACTCCCATCGAAGACTTGCAACTCTCGGTACGTTCCCTGAACTGTCTCAAACGAGCTGGTATTCGAACGGTTGGCGAACTTTTGACGTACTCCGAAGAGGACGTTATGAAGCTCAAAAACTTTGGTCAGAAATCACTCGACGAAATTGCCGACAAGTTGGCCGAGCGAAATCTTTCGCTTCAGCCCAGCACGCCCGGCTAAAAGGAGGAGTCTCAAGTGAGACATAAAGTAAAAAGTAGAACCTTAGGCCGACCCACGGGACACCGGATCGCCATGTTGCGCAATATGACAAAGTCATTGCTTCTCCATGGACGAATCGTAACCACGGAGACGCGTGCTAAAGAGCTCTCTTCTTTCGTTGACAAGATTATCACCGATGCGAAGAAGGCTCACGAAGCATCCGACGATGTTAAGAAGCTGAATTTTAAGCGAAAGGTGTTCAAACACTTTTCGACTCAGACGTCCCAAAA
>CAZVVF010000251.1:0-6265 GCA_964630575.1 uncultured Burkholderiales bacterium
CATTAAGTCTGCTGCAACCACCTCATCCAGCCGTTGAGCAGGCAAATTCGCACCTTTAAAATTAAATGGCAGTATGGCCACTGGTCGCGCTGAGTCGATGCCCTCAGTAATCACTATTTCAAGTGAGGCGTAGGCATTGACTGATAGCAGCAATACCACAGCTGACAATGCCCGTTTTACTCGTTTAAATATCATCAGAATCTGGGTTCCACTGTAAGAGTTATGTCTTTCAACTGGTTGTACACATCAGGATCCGGTGACACCGGTAAGGTTCCTGCCCGATTTACTGCCCGGATGGCCGCGTCGGCGACATAGCTAGCCTTCAACTGTCGAGACTTCATCGAGGTACCGACGATGTCCCTGGGAACTTGAAGCAGCAATCCAGTAGCCATACCGAGACACAAGACTCCAAAGAAGAGCGCGGTCAGCAACGCAACCCCCCTGGGCTTCATGTTCATCATACCTTTCAATCTTGCACATTTTTTCTGACCCGACAAGCGCGAATGTCCTAGAAGGAAGCTCCTACGAGCAAAACCAATCCCCTGCCATGGTCTATGACATCATCGTCTTGGGAGCGGGAATAAACGGCTTGTGCACGGCCTATCACCTGTTGCGGCGCAAGGCCGGAAAGATTGCCGTCGTCGATCAGTTCAGCCTCGGCCATCGCAGGGGAAGCTCCCACGGCATGTCCCGTATCACGCGCAGTACCTACAACACACCAAAGTACGTCGAACTGATCCAAACAGCCCACAGCGAAGAGTGGCCAAGACTCTCATCCCACGCCAAAGAAGCCTTTCTCACCCCCACCGAGGGTTACTTTTTTGGCCCGGGAAACGGCGCCTACCTCAGCAGCTTGAGCGCACTGCCCAACAAGGAGAGTCGCGTCCAGGTGCTCGACGCCCCCGAAGCCCGGCGAACCCTACCTAGCTTTCGCTTCCCCGATTCCTCCCTGGTCATCCGCGATCTCACCTGCTCGGTGGTCGCGGCCAGCAGAGCTCTGGCTTGGTTGGGCCAAACCGTCGCTCAAAAAGCCCAAGTACTGGAGAACTGCCGCGTTCTTCGAGTCCAGCCCGGGGACCGAGAGATCTTGCTCCACACCGATTCCAAACCGCTTCGTTGTGGGCGACTCGTGGTCACGGGTGGAGCCTGGTTGGGCCGGTTGTTTCCTCTGTTGGCGCCTAAGATTCAGGTGGCCCACCAAGATGTTGGCTACTTTGAGATCGAGGGTGGTCGGGAGTTTCCCGTTTGGGTCTACTGTCCCGGCGAGGGGGACCCGTTCTACGGACTCCCTGAGTTCGGCAGGCCTGGAGTCAAAGTCGCTCGTCACAGAGTGGGTGCCAAGAACGACGACCCCGACCGCCCTACGGCCGAGTGCATACCGTCTGACGCCCGAGACGAACTCGAGGCCTTTGTGGCCGAACAGTTCGCCAAACCAGCTGTCTGCATCGGCTACGAGCCTTGCCTCTATACCAACACCGTGAACGAAGACTTCATTCTCGACCACCACCCGAACGACCCCAGGATCGTGATCGGCTCGGCCTGCTCAGGCCACGGCTTCAAATTTGCCCCCCTCACCGGACGCTTGCTGTCGGAGCTTCTCTTAGACGGCAAGAGCACTCTGGAGACCTTCGAAAAGTACCGCGCAGCGTTCCGAATAGCGACCCACCAGAATTGGCCGACGGCGGGCTGACTCTGCCGCTCGGCGAGAATCGCACGCGGCGAGCTAGGCCCACCGCTTAGCAGGAAGCCCGCCGCCTCAAGAAAACCTGGCTAAGATGCCCGCCCAAACCAGCCAAGCTGAGTTTTCAGAAAGTCTCCTACGAACCGCCGACGATGTTTGGAATCGATTTGTCCAAACCATGCCCGAGCGGTATTTTCAAGAAACCGACCGGGAGACGCAGCTCTCCCACCTCCACGTTCTCACCGCCTGCCTGGCCACAGGAATCGAGCAAGACCTGGTTGTTCGAAGCCAAGACGGCGACACGTACACCTTTCTGACCGGGCGTAGCTACCCTGGGCAACTCGGTGAGATGCTCGAGCGCTTGCCCCCCGACCGCAGCCTCAGCTCGGCCCGCGCTTACACCTCCAAGGACGGTCGCTGGGTTCTCGACATCTTTGAATTGGGTGAGAAACGAAGCCGCCTCATTGAGGACCGTGAGTTCGAGACTCTCTGCAGCAAACTAAGCCAGGGAATCTCCCCAGAGAAGCGGCCTGCCTTTCGACTCCATCTGCAAAACTGTGCCGCCGAATATTTGCGCGCCGTCCCAGCGCGCATCGCTCAGATACACTTCGACCTAGCCTGCCAAGCTCAAGAATCCGGTGACGTGGTTGTGCAATGGGAAAGGATCAACGCCGATCTCGATACCATCAGGCTCACGGTTGAGGGGAATCAGGCCAAGACCTTTTTTCAGCGACTCGCTCGCTACCTCGGACACAACGGCATCGACATCGAACGAGCCTACGTTACGAGTTTCCACGGTGCCAGCAGCACCTTCTTGTACTTGGGCTTCACCCTCAGAGGTGCCGACGCTAGCCACCAGGAGCGCATCACAGAAGACCTCAAGCGCCTCTACTATCTCGACAATGGAGCGCTGGAGCTGTGGTCCCAAACAACGGGATGGTCCCTCGTACAGTGCGAGGTGGTGGACACCTTGCTCTCGCTCGCCCACCAACTCTTGAGCACCAAAGACCCCGTCAAGTACGCCCGTCCACGGCTGGTTCAAGCAGCCCTAAAACACAGCCAGCACTTCTCAAGCTTCGTCGAGAGCTTTATAACCGCTGGCCAGGCCCCCCTCGACAACGAAGGCTTCGACCGGGATGAAGAGCGCGATCTCTTCCGCGTGTGCAGGCAGATTCTTGAGGCCACAACTCACCACAACCTCGATCAAGAGGGACGGCAAGCCCTGGGGCTTCGGCTCAACCCCAGCCTTTTCCGAGCCAACGAAGAGGAAAAGCCCTACGCGGTTATCTTCGCCCGAGGCCGAGACGCCCTGGGATTTCACGTTCGCTTCCAAGACGTCGCCCGAGGTGGCTTGAGATTGGTTTGCCCACGCTCTGTGGAGGCCCACAACGCGGAGTTGGAACGGCTCTTCGACGAGGCCTACTCCTTGGCTCGGGCTCAACACCTCAAGAACAAAGACATCCCCGAGGGCGGAGCCAAAGCCGCCGTTTTGGTTCGACCAGGCGCCGACCCAACGTTTGCCGGCAAGTGCTTCGCCAACACCTTGCTCGACCTCACAGTCGGCCTGGCCCAAAACTCTCAGCAAGAACCCGATCTGATATACCTCGGTCCAGACGAAAACGTTTCCACCCACCTCATTGAGTGGATCGCTCACCGTGCTCTCTTGCGCGGCCATCCCCTCCCCTCGGCCTTTATGAGTTCTAAGCCCGGTGCGGGGATCAACCACAAAGAGTTCGGCATCACCTCCGAAGGGGTCACCGTCTTTCTCGAGGAGTCCCTGCGTCAAGCTGGCATCGACCCGTGTTCTCAACCTTTCACCATCAAGATCACAGGTGGCCCCGACGGCGATGTGGCCGGGAACCAGATTCGCATCCTGGCCACCCGCTACCCCGAGACCGCCCGGATCATTGGTATCGGCGACGGCAGCGGAGTCGCTGAGGACCCTCAGGGCTTGGATCACGGCGAACTGATTCGACTCTTTGAAAACACCTTGCCCATCGCCCACTTCAACAAGGGAAAGCTCTCGGAGCGAGGGCGCGTGGTCTCAGTGGAGGAGCCCGCTGGTGTGGCTCTGCGAAACTCCCTCCACAATCGTTTGCAGAGCGACGCCTTTGTCCCCGGCGGTGGGCGCCCGTCTACCATCAACTCCCACAACTGGCGTGATTTTTTCGCCCTCGACGGAACCCCCTCGAGCCGGGTCGTCGTGGAGGGGGCCAACCTCTTTCTCACCGATCAGGCGCGGACCGAGCTGGCTTCTTTAGGCGTCTCCATAATCAAGGACAGCTCAGCCAACAAGTGTGGCGTCGTCTGCAGCTCCTTTGAGGTCTTAGCCAGTATGCTCTTAACCGAGGCCGAGTTTCTGGCTCACAAAAAGGAGTTCGTGGCTCAGGTCATCGAGCGCTTGCGCCACCTCGCACGCTCCGAAGCGAAGCTCTTGTTCCGCGAGCACAAGCGACGTCCAGACCTCTCCCTTCCGGCTCTGTCCGTGCGGCTCTCCAAGGTCATGCTCAGGACCGCCGAAGCGGTGGCCCAAGAATGCGTGGACCCGCTCAGCGACACCCAAGGTGGCACACGGGAGGTCTTTGAAGCCTATCTCCCACCGCTGCTACGGACACTAGCCGGCGATCGTCTGCACCAGATACCGGTGGACTATCGCCAGCGCATCCTGGCCTGCAGCCTGTCTGGGAAGATCGTCTACAGAGAAGGGATCACCTACCTGGAAGACTTGCCCCAAGAAGCGCTCTGCCACCTTGCGCTGACCTACCTGAGATCAGAAAAGGTCGTGAGAGATTTGATCGAAGAGGTCCGGGCCTCGGGACTGGCCTCGTCGGACCAACTCGCTGAACTTCTAGAACTCGGCGGAGCCAGAACCATCGCCTCTGGACTGTCTTAGGGCTAGGCCCTTACCCGACAGGCGAGCCGCTAGAATTCGTAGAAGAAAAGGCCCTTGGCCTCCGGGTGCAATCATGATAGGCTGCAGGCGGTCCGTTCGACATGGAAAAAACAGTTGTCCTTATAGGGCTCAATCACAAAACGGCACCCGTTGAAATCAGAGAACGTTTCACGTTCTCCCCTGAACAGGTAACCGAGACTCTCAACGCTCTTCAAGCTGAGGCGGCTCTACGGGAGTGTGCCCTTCTTTCCACCTGCAATCGCACCGAGTTTTACGCGGTTCCTGAAAACAGCGCCGAGGCAGGCATCCGAACGCTGACCAAGTTCCTCAACCTGGGCGGCGCGCTGCCTACCGAAGACTCGGACGATATCGTCTACAGGCACCAGGGAACAGTCGCTGTCAATCACCTCTTCACCGTCTCCAGTGGTCTCGACTCCCTAGTCGTAGGGGAGAACCAAATCCTTGGACAGGTGCGCCGAGCCTACATTCAAGCCCAGGAAGCCAGCTGCACCGGACCGGTCTTTGAGAGACTCTTCCCCTGGGCCATTCGAGTGGGCAAAAAGGCTCGGTCGGAAACCGGTATCGCCAAAGGAGCCAGCTCCGTCTCGGCTGCTGCTGTGGAATTGTCCCGCAAGATTTTTGGTGAACTCACCGGGCGAAATGTGCTCCTGCTGGGGGCCGGCAAGATGGGCAAGAAGTCCCTTCAACTGCTGACCAAGTCCGGTGTCAACGAAGTTCAGATCATCAACCGTACCTTCCAGAAGGCCGAAGAGCTGGCCGAGCAGTGCGGCGGCACGGCGGTCCCCTACGAGATGTTGGACGACGCTCTCACCAAGGTCGACATCCTCATCGCCTCCACGGGAGCCCCTCACTACATCGTCACCAAAGACCGGATCAACAAAGTTATGCGCCAACGGCGCGGCAAACCGCTCTTTCTTATCGACATCGCGGTACCGCGCGACATCGACCCCGCCTGCGGCGACGTCGAGAACGCCTATCTCTACAACATCGACGACCTACAGTCGGTGGTGGACAAGAATCTGGCCCGCCGCCACGCCGAGACCCAGTCGGTGTTGTCGATCGTTGAAGCTGCGACCAACGATTTCTGCAAGTATCTCGACGCTCGCAAAGCCAGCCAGGCTATCGTGACCTTGCGAACCGGCTTCGACAGTGTTCGACTGGCCGAACTCGAACACTTTCGGGTCAAAAAGCACGTCAGCGACTCGGAAATGGCCCTCTTGGAGAACTTCAGTCGCCGGCTTATCAACAAACTTTTGCACCAGCCAACCGAAAAACTCCGCCAGCTCTCCGAAGGCGGAGCCACACCGAAAGAGCTACTGGATTCCCTCACGCTTCTCGGTCTCGTGGAGGACGACATCCCGTGAACCCAGCCCTACCTTTGCTCGCCATCAGTTCCTTGGGTTACCTCACAGCAGGAGCCGGAATCCAAAGGGGGATCTACCTCAAGAGCCAAAAGAGCTTTCCTCGCTGGAGAAAACTCCTGTGGCTGACCTTCGCGCTCCACACCGTGGCCCTGGTCGTCTACTCAGTGACCAGCGGCCACCTCCCCATCAACAATCTGAGGGAGACCTTCGCCCCGCTAGCCTGGTTCATCATGCTTTTGTATCTCATTCTAGGAGAACGCTGGAGCGTGGAGGTCACAGGCGCTGTCGCGGCCCCTGCAGCCTTTG
>CAZVVF010000252.1:0-6253 GCA_964630575.1 uncultured Burkholderiales bacterium
AACGGTGATCGCGCTCGGGTGAATTCCCGGTGTGCTCACGCTGCCCGGTCCCGGGCCCTCGTTGCCGGCCGCGACCACGATGGTCAATCCCGCATCACTGGCCTTCTGAACCGCTACTGACCAGGGGTCAAACTTGTGGCCCCGTCGAGCGACTTCGCCGAGTGACATGTTCACGACGTCCAAGTTGAGGCGTTCCTTGTTTTCTACGCACCACTGCAGGGCGCGAATGGCTTCGGCCTTGGTGGTTATTCTGAGTCCTACAATGTCGGCGTCGGGGGCAATGCCTGAGATCTCGCCATTGCTCTTGGCACCGCTTCCGGCCGCGACGCCTGCCACGTGAGTGCCGTGACCATAGTCATCGAACATCCGCGTCTTCTTCTCTTTAGAAAAGTCGACCCATTCGACGACTTTGTCTTTGAGGTCTCCGTGGGGATAGATCCCAGAGTCGATAATAACAATTTTTTGACCAGCGCCGGTGAAGCCTCGCTGCCAAACTTTTTCGATATTGGGAAGGCGTTCAACGCGACCTTCTATACCCTGAGGAACGTCATCGCTGTCGCTCATGAGTTGAGGAATATCGGGAAATTTGACACGGTTATTGAGGGTCATCGAAGTGCCATCGGGAAGAAACTCGGCCAACAATCCGAGGTTCTGAGGGTCTACATAGGTCGAGAAGCCGTTGACGAGCGGTAGCTCAAGTCGCTCGTCGACGTTGTAAAGCGGGCACGAAGTTTGCTCTTTGCAGCTGGAGTTAACACCTTTGGGAAAGGTAATGAGGACAGGCACTCGACGGTCGTCGGTGAGGTCGCTCTGACCGAATTCAAACTGGTCTTCATAGGCACCGCGATCAGCGAGGGCAAGATCGTCGGTGGGGATGACCCTCTTGGAAGTTCGAGCCTTGGTTTCTACGGATTGTGCGCCATTCGACTTTAAGCTGTGAGCGTGAGCTTTTGTTGGATGAACTTTCAAGATGCTTCTCCTCAGTTAAGAAAATATCAAATTCTCGTTGCTGTTTTGTAAACAGAATGTTGCCAGGGGGACAATCTCGATTCACTGTGCGCCTTGTGGGAGCAGGATGCATCACGTCAAAACAGAACCCGCTTCGATGCTAGTATTGGACTACTTAAACGACCCCCATGATTCGTTGTTGCGAGCCCTAGAAGTTGTGGAAAACGGTGGTATTCTGGTCTACCCGACCGACACCGTTTACGGGATGGGTTGCGACCTGCAAAACAAGGATGCTCTCGATCGGCTTTACAGATTGAAGAAGATACCCAAACGCAAGCCACTCTCCTTCATCTGCTCAGACCTCAAGATGGTCAGCAGCTACGCCAAGCTGTCGAACGCCGCCCATGGAATGATGCGAAAGCTTCTGCCTGGCCCCTTCACATTCGTGCTTCAAGCATCGCGTGAAGTGCCCAAGTTGATGATCTCGAAGCAGCGTACCGTTGGTATCCGGGTCCCTGAACAGGACTTCATTCTTGAACTCGTAAAGAGGCTCGGACGTCCCTTGGTCAACACTTCGGCCAGCGACACGCTCGATGAGGTGGTCAGCGACCCTGACCAGATCGAAGAGATGTATCCTCGCGCGGACCTGATGATCAGCCTCGGCCAACAGCGCTCGGAAGCGTCCACGATCCTGGATTTTACAGGCGATGCGCCTGAGGTCATCCGTCAGGGTGCCGGAGATCTTTCAGCCTATCTTCGACGCTAGACTCCCAGCGAAGTCTAGCTTGGAGAGAATCTAAAAAGACTCGGCTCAGACCTATTTGGCCTTGCCAGCGGTCACGGCTCTCTTCTTCTTTTTCAAAGCCTTGGCCCTCTTCTTTTTGGGGCTGGCTGCCTTCTTCTTGGGAGAAGGCAGCTTGGCTTGTGCTTTTTTGGGAGCATCCATGGACAGGAGTGGACGAAGGAATTTTCCGGTGTAGGACTCTGGGCAGTCTGCGACAGCTTCGGGGGGACCTGCGATCATGAGCGAGCCTCCCCTATCGCCGCCATCCGGGCCGAGATCGATGAGCCAGTCGGCACATTTGATGACGTCGAGATTGTGCTCAATGGTGATCACGGTATTGCCAGCAGCGGTCAGTCGCTCAAGGACCTCAAGAAGCCTCGCGACATCGTGAAAGTGGAGCCCCGTCGTCGGTTCATCGAGAATGTACACGGTGCGTCCCGTGGCGATCTTTGAGAGTTCGGTGGCCAACTTCACCCGTTGAGCTTCCCCGCCCGAGAGCGTGGTGGCTGGTTGACCCAGACTCACGTACCCCAACCCTACATCGATGAGGGTCTGCAGCCTGCGTTTGATACTGGGAATGTTGCGAAACAGTTCGTAGGCCTCGTCGATGGTCATATTGAGCACGTCGGAGATGCTCTGTCCCTTGTAGCGCACTTCCAGGGTCTCACGGTTGTAGCGCTTCCCGTCGCAAACCTCACAGGGGACGTAGACATCGGGAAGAAAATGCATTTCGATCTTGAGGATGCCCTGGCCCTGACACGCTTCGCAGCGCCCACCTTTGACGTTGAAAGAAAACCGGCCTGGCTTGTAGCCACGCATGCGGGCTTCGGGTGTCTTGGTGAAGACCTGGCGTATGGGATCGAAGAGTCCGGTATAGGTCGCGGGGTTGGAGCGAGGTGTGCGCCCGATGGGCGTTTGGTCGATGACAATGGCCTTGTCGATGGCCTGGAGTCCGCTCAAAGAGTCGTGGGCTCCAGGACGGTCCTTGGCTCCGTGAAGGTAGAGAGCCAGAGCTTTTCTCAGAATTCCGTCGACCAGGCTACTCTTTCCGGACCCCGACACCCCGGTCACACAGGTGAAGAGCCCTACTGGAAACCCAGCGTCGATGTTCTTCAGGTTATTTTGACAGGCGCCCTTGATCCAAATCCAGTCCTCTCCGGGGACCCTGCGCTGTTGTGGCGCAACGATACTCTTGCGTCCCGCGAGGTAGTCACCGGTGAGGGACTGCTTGCAGGCCTGGATCTTCTTGGGTGAACCTTGGGCGACCACGTGTCCACCATTCACACCAGCGCCGGGACCGATGTCTATAACGTGATCAGCGGCCCGGATGGTGTCCTCATCGTGCTCGACAAGAATGAGAGTGTTGCCCAGTTCTTGCAGGTGGCGGAGCGTTTCCAGCAATCGATTGTTGTCTCTCTGGTGCAGCCCGATGCTAGGCTCATCGAGAATGTACATCACCCCCACCAGGCCCGATCCTATCTGAGTGGCGAGCCTAATACGCTGAGCCTCACCACCGGACAAGGTGCGGGCCGCCCGGTCCAAGGTGAGATAGTCCAGACCCACGGAGTTGAGGAAGTTCAGCCGGGATCGGAGCTCCTTGAACACTTGAGAGGCGATGGTCGCTTCCCGGGAATTGAGCTGCACAGAGTCGACCCATTGCAGGGCTCTCTCCACCGAGAGTTTGGCGAAGTCGGCGATCGACAACTGGCGAATCTTGACCGCCAGCGCTTCGGGTTTGAGTCGCGCTCCGAGGCAGCTCGGACAAGGCTTCTCGGTCATGAAGCGTTCGAGTTCTGAGCGAAAATACTCGGATTCCGTCTCGTTGAACATGGTCTGGAGCGAGGCCAGAACACCAGAAAAATCTCGGGTTCCGTGGAGGATGGTCTGTCGACTCTTCTCCGAGAGCTTACTCCAAGGCGTCTTCAGGGATATGCCTTCCTGACTCAAGGCGCGTTCACAGCGGCGCCAGAAACGCGTCGCTCGGGCGTGGTGTCGCATGGAGCGCTTGGGCTTACCCCAAGGGGCGAGCGCTCCTTCGGCCAGGGACAACTCCGGGTTTGGAACGATGAGTTCCACGTCGAACTCGGGACTGAATCCCAACCCGTTGCAATCCGAGCAAGCTCCGTAGGGCGAGTTGAAACTGAACAAGCGGGGCTCTATTTCAGGAAAGGCGGTGCCGTCGGACAGAGCGAGTTTGGCGGAGAGTTCCTCCTCGCGTTCTATGCTGGCCCCTTCGCCGAGCAGGACGATCGTGACCAGCCCTTCGGCCAGCTCCAAGCTCTTCTCAACAGCCTCGGTGATACGGGATTGGGCAGAGTCTCGCACCACGACCCTATCCACCACAACCTCGATGGTGTGCTTCACGTATCGCTCGAGCTCTATGGGCTCGGAATCGAGTCGGTGTATCTCTTGGTCGACTCTCACCCTGGCAAAGCCGAGGCTCGCCATCTCCTCGAACAGTTTGCGGTACTCACCCTTTCGTCCGCGAACCACGGGAGCAAGGATCATCAGCTTGCTCCCCTCTGGAAAATTCAAAATATGGTCGACCATCTCATCCACTGTCTGGCTGTGGATCGGTTCTCCAGTCTGGGGGTCGTGGGGAATCCCGATTCGGGCGTAGAGCAAGCGCAGGTAGTCGAAGATCTCAGTCACGGTACCCACAGTCGACCGAGGGTTCCGCGAACTCGCCTTCTGGTCGATCGAAATGGCAGGAGAGAGGCCTTCTATGGAATCGACATCCGGCTTCTCCATCAAGCCTAGGAACTGTCTGGCATAGCTCGACAGAGACTCGACATATCGTCGCTGGCCTTCGGCGTAGAGCGTATCGAAAGCCAGAGAGGACTTTCCGGACCCACTGAGCCCTGTGATGACGACCATCTGATCACGAGGGATGTCGACACTGATATCTTTGAGATTGTGTTCTCTGGCCCCGCGGATTGTAATGGCTTTTCCCACCGATTGCTCCTTCTTGCTGACATGTGGACGCGGCTGCAAAGCCTCCTGGAGGTGTGGCAGGGTGTGCGGCCAGCGGCCGAAGTATAGCACGAACCCCTGGCACTCTCAATGGTCGTTCTCAGGCCTCCGAAAGGCTGCTGGTCAGAAATGAAGAATACCTTAGGGTGGATATCGAGCTTATCGATTTTGGTGATCGTGACGACGAGTTTCTCAATCCGGAAATCAAGCAGCAGGCCTTGAGCTTTGCAATAATCACCACGGTCATTGGATTCGTTTTGAGCTATTGGCTCTTTTTGGACCGCAAGGCGGGCCCGGCCGCTCAGATCCTAGACAGAAAAGCTGCCGAAGGGCGCACTGTCGTCCAGCGCACCTCACCAGGAGATAGGTCCGCTGACTACGGGGGCGGTTTTCGCCCACCTCGGGTACAGAGCTACAAGAAGGACAAGAAGAAGAGAGAGCGCCCGGTCTGGAAAGACCTCAAGGTCGCAACCGTCTTGTCTAAGGACTCAAGGTCCACCCGGAAAGAAAAGAGCAAGGTCCTGGCAGAGACCTCCCTCGGTGTGGTTCCCGATTACAAACGCCTGCCGAATAGAGTGGCCGCCTCCCAGCGAAAATCCCAGGTCCGCCGACCAGCCAAGGTACGGAGCGAGGACCTGTCGCGATTGCTCTTCCCTATCGTCGAAAATAGGCCGCCGAAGCGCTCCCTTGCCGAGATAGAGCAGGCCGTGCGCCAGAACATCTTCATCCTGGAGGGGCCTCGCGGAGAAGCCCACGTAGGCGTGGTCCTATCCGAGTCTGGACAGGCGTTGGTCTCCACCGACTCGGCCAGCCCTGGACTTCTCAATCGGATTTGGTGCCACGGTCGTTGGCGCCAGGCGGATCTTGTGGCCAAGGATGACGAATTCGGAATCGCCTTGATTCAAGTCAAGGGAGGAGGCTTTACCAACCTAGGGCTGGCTCCTGTCCCGCCATCGGTCGGGGAACGTCTGGTCACCTTCAAGCCTTCAGGTCGCAAGACCACAGTGCAGCCTTGCAAGGCGGGGCTCGCCTTTGGCCGAGCCGGCTTTTTTGTGGAGGGGGACTTCCCTCTGGGTTTGGATGGTTCCCCTCTCTTCAATGAGCGCGGGGAGCTGGTTGGGTGCCAGATCTATCGTCTCCCAGGAGGGCCTGGAACGGGTTTTAATCTCGCCACCAACAGCGCTTCGGTCTATCGCCTGGCTCGTGGTTTTCGGGGAGGGATGGGGGCTCTGGATGCGACCAAGACCGATGCCGTCATCAGGCTCTCTGGCTATCTGGAGGCAAACTTGTCAAACGGCGAAGTGAAAAGGGGGCGCGTGCTACCGGGAACTTCGCTGAGCGACCTTCACCTCGGTATGACAGAGTCAGAGGCCAAAAAATGGGTTTCCGCACCGGAGAAGAGGGATTTCGGGTCAGACTTCACCTTGTGGAAGAGTCCAGCTCCGCCCGTCACGCTCTACTTCGTGAGAGGCCGACTGGCTCTGCTGTCCACCAACCATACTGGGTTCGCAACTCCGGAAGGGCTCTGCGTTGGGGCCGAACCTCAGG
>CAZVVF010000253.1:0-399 GCA_964630575.1 uncultured Burkholderiales bacterium
TCGGGAGCCACCGTCGCTTCTGGGGCCGCAGGCTCTGTCTCCACAGGCTCGGCAGTGAAATCAGGAGTCGCCGGAACCTCTGCCACGGGTTCTGTGAAGTCAGGAGTCGCTGGAGCCGCAAAGTCGGGAGCCACCGTCGCTTCTGGGGCCGCAGGCTCTGTCTCCACAGGCTCGGCAGCCGCAGGCTCTGTCACCGCAGGCTCGGCAGTGAAATCAGGAGTCGCCGGAACTTCTGCCACAGGTTCTGTGAAGTCTGGAGTCGCTGGAGCCGCAAAGTCAGGAGCCACCGTCGCTTCCGGGGCCGCAGGTTCTGCCGCCGCAGGTTCTGCCGCCACAGGCTCGGGAGCCGCAGGCTCTGTCACCGCAGGCTCGGCAGTGAAATCAGGAGTCGCCGGAACT
>CAZVVF010000253.1:499-4543 GCA_964630575.1 uncultured Burkholderiales bacterium
TCTGCCACAGGTTCTGCGGGGGCCGTAAGGTCAGGAGTCGCTGGAGCCGCAAAGTCAGGAGCCACCGTCGCCTCCGGGGCCGCAGGCTCTGACACCGCAGGCTCGGGAGCCGCAGGTTCTGTCACCACGGGCTCGGCAGTGAAATCAGGAGTCGCCGGAACTTCTGCCACGGGTTCTGTGAAGTCTGGAGTCGCTGGAGCCGCAAAGTCGGGAGCCACCGTCGCTTCCGGGGCCGCAGGCTCTGCCGCCACAGGCTCGGGGGTGGCAGGTTCGGGAGTCGCCGGAACTTCTGCCACAGGTTCCGTGAAGTCTGGAGTCGACGTGTCTGCAACCACTGGAGTGGAAAAATCTGGAACAGACGCTGTACCGGCGGGTTCCGGAGTGGCTGTAGTGGGCGAGGGTTCAGGCAACTCAAACCCAGCGGCCTCAGGCGCAGAGGCCGAAAAGTCGGGAACCTGCGGCGCTCCTAAGTTCTCCGGCGGAGGAAGCTGGGCTTCCTCAAAACGGCTTGGCGTCGGGCTGACCGCAGCCTGAGAGCCTGAAGAATCTAGTTCTGATACGCGCGAGGTCTCTTCGACACCCATCGCCTCCTGGACTTCACCATTCGAAACCTCATCGCTCTTGGTCTCACCAACAGGGGGCAACGGCGCTTCCTGCGATGAAGCCGCGCTCGGCTCGCTGAGGTCCAAGCTGAAACTATCAAGAGCAGCCTGGGGAGATGCCAAGGAAGCCGGTGAGGGCACATCGAGCTCATCCGGTGAGAGCACATCGAGTTCATCCGGGGAGGGCACGTCGAGCTCATCCGGTGAGAGCACATCGAGCTCATCCGGGGAGGGCACGTCGAGCTCATCCGGGGAGGGCACATCGAGTTCATCCGGTGAGAGCACATCGAGTTCATCCGGTGAGGGCACGTCGAGCTCATCCGGTGAGAGCACATCGAGCTCATCCGGGGAGGGCACATCGAGCTCATCCGGTGAGAGCACGTCGAGCTCATCCGGTGAGAGCACGTCGAGTTCATCCTGTGAGGGCACGTCGAGTTCATCGGGTGAGGGCACCTCCAGCGCATCCTCCGACGGTACCGCCACGGACTCTGCTGAAGCGTTCTCGTCCGGGGCGTCGTTCGGGCTGACATAGTCTCCAGAACTCGGGTCGAAGACGAGCTGCAAGTCTCCCTCTTCCATGGAACTCTCGACGGCGGGAACGGCCGAAGCGACCTCTGCACTCTCCGTGGAAGCCGTGAAGGAGAGGGCCGGAATAAAACCATCGAGCGCGACTCCCCCATTCCCATCTGAGGCGAAACGACTCTTCATTCCCGGAATAGAAACGACCGGAACAAATTCCAGCTGAACGTCGCTTCTAGAAGCACTACCGGCCAAACCTATGCGACCATCGTCAACCGACGTCACAAGCTCGACAGACCAACTCTTGAAGAAGTTCTCCAAAGAGTCGGTCCAAGTCCACAAAACCGGGGTGTAGACGTCTATGAACGACTGAGCGGTCGCCTCATCATTGTTTGAAACGACGAGGTCGACACGGCGGCTCCAGCGGGCCAGCCTTTCCAACCCAGCCACGGCACGCCCCTCCACACCGAGCCAGCGGGTGTGCCTTCGCGGCGCGTACCGAGACGACTGGAGACGACTGGTCAGGTAGAAAGTCTCTCTCAGGCTCTCGTATGCCAAGTGGTGGGGGTGAGCTTTCCAGTCGAGAAAGGCCTGAGACAGCAGCTGCTCCGACCGGTCTAACGATGGGTCCTGCTCCAACAAACGCTTGACCGCAGGAGAATAAGGCCCGACAGTCTGAAGCGCTCCCACTGCAAAAGAAGTGAAAAATTCGGTCAAGAATGCCAAGCTATCGTGAAGCAGACGAACAGTATCGAGTCCACTGCCGCTATGAATGCCTTCTTGCGTTTTCTCAAGGAGACGACTGAGAGCCGCAGGCCCCTTGTCCGGGACCTTGACATCTCGTTTAGTAATGTAGTCGGTTCTCATATATAATAGGAAAAAAGTCTACCCTCGCCAGGAAGACTCCAGACGATTACGCACGTTCCAGACCCAATCCCTCCATGAAACCGTAACTTTGTAAAAAGTCGCGAAGTCGATCGAGTCTTCAACCTGGAAATCCTTTTCGGCAAACAGCGAACACTCCTTGGCACATAAAGGGCATATAAAGAGTAGGAGCCAGTCCCAAGGGACCGACTCCTACATTGTTAAGAGTTCTTCGATAGGCGTTTATTGGACCGCGTCGCGAAGAGCCTTTCCTGGTTTGAAAGCAGGAACCTTACGAGCGGCGATGCTGATCTCTTCGCCGGTTCGTGGGTTACGACCAGTTCGACCCTTACGCTCACGAACTTCGAAGCTTCCGAAGGGAATCAATCGAACTCCATTGCCTTTGGTCAGGTGCTCCTGAATCGTTTCAAGAACAATGTTCAAAGTGTCGGTCGCTTCTTTCTTGGAGCAGTTGTGCTTCTCCGCAATATCAGCGATCAGGTCAGCTTTACCAACAATTGTTGCTGCTTTTTTCTTAGCTTTTGTTTTGGCCACGTTAGGCTTCCTCCCAGTAGGTTGATGTAGACGAAAAACCGTTCTCAGATCCCCTACCGATTCCTTCCAAACGTTGATATTTCTTGATTTCTGGCACTTTTGTTGCATTTTTTTCGAACCCACGTTCGAATTTTCATCAATGCAAACACCCTGAGAGAACAAAACGTCCCTGTCGGTAAGTTTCCCCTTTCAAGGAAAGCTAGGTTGTCACGCCGCCATCGACGCTCAAAACGTGGCCATTTATATAGGAGGCCTCGTCCGAAGCCAAAAACAGATAGGCGTTGGCGATCTCCTCGGCCTCCCCCATGCGGCGCATCGGCACCATCTGTTCAAGCTTCTCCATAACCTTGTCCGGAATACCCTCAGTCATTCGTGTTTTGATGAAGCCGGGAGCGACAGCATTCACACGAACTCCCTTTCGTCCCAACTCCCGCGCCCAGGTCTTGGTCATCCCAATAACTCCGGCCTTGGTTGCAACGTAGTTCGTCTGGCCAAAGTTTCCATACAGCGCGACCACTGAGGAAGCGTTGAGAATAACTCCTTTGCCGCGCTCGGTCATACCTTTCGCCAAACATTGGGTCGTGTTGAAGACCCCCTTGAGATTGACCGAAACGACGCTGTCGAAATCGGCCTCGGCCATCTTGAGTAGCTGAGCATCCTTGATAATCCCGGCGTTGTTCACCAGAATATCGACCGGGCCGAGTTGCTTCTCAATCTCTGCGACGCCCTCGTCGACCGAGTCTCGACTCGTGACGTCCATAACCAAACCGATGGCGCCAGAGCCCAGTTCCGCCACAGCTTGCGAGACGGCAGCGGCATCGATGTCCACAATGGCGACCTTTGCCCCTTCTCTCAAAAACACCTCAGCGGTGGCCCGCCCAATTCCACGAGCACCACCCGTGATCAGAGCCACTCTATCTTTTAATCGCATTTCCAAACCTCCTAATCCCCCATCAATATCCCCCAGTTTCCCCGCCTTTTGTTGCACCCTGGTTGCAGCCCTTGCTTGGCCGAGAGAGATCGAGTAGCGTTGGTGTTCATGGCCAAGATCAAATCAGTCTTTATCTGCCAAGAATGTGGAGCCCACGCCCCTCGCTGGGCCGGTCGCTGCAACGATTGTGGAAACTGGAACACCCTCCTAGAAGAAGCGCTTCCCGGCAAGAACGTCTCTGCCGGAATGGTCCTCAATCAGGGCAAGGGCGAACTCGTTGCCCTCGACCAGGTTAAAGGCAACGACCAAGACCGGATCCACACCGGCATACCTGAATTTGACCGCGTTCTCGGCGGAGGGATCGTTCCGGGTGCCATGATACTCCTAGGCGGAGCACCCGGCATCGGCAAATCCACTCTGCTGCTGCAACTCGCCCACAGCCTTTCAGAAGCCTTCGAGCCTATCCTCTACACGAGCGGAGAAGAGAGCCCTCAGCAGATTCGCCTGCGAGCCGAACGACTCAAGTCCGTCAGCAGCAAGATCCTACTCTTTAACGAGACCCGCTTCGAATCC
>CAZVVF010000253.1:4553-6252 GCA_964630575.1 uncultured Burkholderiales bacterium
CGAACAGATCCAGACGACCCGACCCGGACTTGTCATCATCGACTCCATTCAAACACTCTTCCGCTCAGACCTCAGTTCAGCCCCCGGCTCCGTAACCCAAGTCAGAGAATGTGCGGCCGGACTCATGCGCCTTGCCAAGGAGACCGATACCCCTACGATCTTAGTCGGGCATGTGACCAAGGACGGTCACTTGGCCGGGCCCAGGGTGCTCGAACACCTCGTTGATACGGTCCTGAGCTTTGAGGGTGAACCCGAAAACCGACTGCGACTTCTGAGAAGCTCCAAGAACCGATTCGGCCCCTCCCACGAAGTCGGGCTGTTCGAGATGACCGGATTGGGGCTCATGGCCGTTTCTGAAGCATCAACATTTTTTCTAGATCAGCGAACCGACGGACTCACCGGTAGCCTTGTCTACCCGAGCCTAGAGGGTAGCCGGCCCATTCTCGTGGAGGTTCAGACCCTCGTCACCGAGAGCTACGCAGCAGCCCAAGGAGCCCCACCGGTGAGAAGGACCGTAGGCATGGACAGCAACCGAATGTCACTGCTCTTAGCCGTGCTCAGCAAGACCCTAGGCCAACTGGAGATGGGGAAGAGAGATGTCTACGCCAAAATCGCCGGGGGCCTAAAACTACAGGACCCCGCCCTGGACCTCACTCTGGCCCTGGCCCTGCTCTCTAGTCGCAACGACCAACCGGTCCCCGGTTACCTCGCCGCCTTTGGTGAGGTCGGTCTCGGAGGAGAGATCCGCCCGGTTCACGGAACCGAATTGCGGCTCAAGGAACTGGAACGCTTAGGTTTTAAAGAGTGCATCCTGCCGGCTCGAAGCGTGACCAAAGACCTCCTTAAGGTCTGCAAAATGAAACTCACCGGAGTTGAGACGGTCCGAGACCTCGCCGGACTAACCTCCTTGGCGCCAACTCGCTCCAAGAAAAAAGCCGCGGCTCAGCAACCCCCATTCTGAGCCCTGGTAGGAGATCGGCCCAAGCACCGCGAGAGGACCCACCCTCTCGACAAACCGTCCCATGAAAGGTTGAGACTTCAAAAGTCCGGGCGCAGGAAGGACCGAGTCCCTCCTCGCTATAAAACACAACGATGAACATGCAAAAAGTTGTCGGTATGATGTTCTCTTTCGTGTTCATTATCTTTGGTGGACTGTGCGGGTACAGCATCGCGCTCTACACTCAGGGTTTTTACGATACCCTCTCGCAAATGGGACGCCTCACCAATTTCTTGTCCTTCATCCTGCTTGGCATTCTGCTCGGGCTCACGCTGGCACCAACTTGCACGAGACTCGCGCTCAAGTCCGTCGACGCCTTCGCCGTATCCCTGCAACGGCTTTCTGTTCAGGAGATCCTCATGGGCTCAGCAGGACTCCTGTTCGGCCTGATCATAGCGTTTTTCGTCAATCTGGCACTGCGCCAGATCGACTTCAGTTCGATACCGGCCGTAGGGGCCTATGTTGGACCCTTTCTCATTGTCATATCGACCATCTTCTTGGCTCTCATCGGCTCCTTCTTTGGTAGCCGCCTCGTATTCATCCACTCCTTTGCCGAGCTTCTTCAATCGGGCAGTGGCCAGCGAAACTGGGGAGACCAGCACTTCGTCGTAGACACCTCCGTGATCATCGACGGCGGAATCACCGAGATCGTAGACACCGGATTCATCAGCGGAACCTTAGTCTTGAGCCGATTTGTTCTCG
>CAZVVF010000254.1:0-6251 GCA_964630575.1 uncultured Burkholderiales bacterium
TGTTGCCTCCAGTCCAAACTGCATACTCGAGCAGAGCCGACGCTGGTCATCCAGCGTCGGCTCTGCTGATTCTGGGGTCTTTTTCAAGCTGTTGCCTCCAGTCCAAACTGCATACTCGAGCAGAGCCGACGCTGGTCATCCAGCTCTAAAACAAACTTCCCACCGTGACCGCGTACACATCCGTCCACAACGGAAAAGCCCAAACCGCTCCGCTGCCAAAGGCTGTGACCGAGTTGGAGAAGGTACTCTGGCTCGACATCCTCGGCCACGGCGCTGCCGTCGTTGCCAACCCTGACCAGACCCCATCCATCCTCCTGCCGAGACGAGATGAAAAGAGTGTTGGCCCCGGCCAAGGTCGCGTTCTGCGCGAGTTCAAGGAAAGCGTAGGTCAAAGCATCAGGATCGAGGTCCCAGTTGGCCAGGTCCTCGTCGAGGTCGAGGCTCACCTGGAGCGTCGGAAAGCGGTCTTCAATATGTCCGCGAACCTGCTGCAAGAGAGCCCTTGGATTGATAGACGCCTTCCTTAACTCGCCCATGCGCAACAGCAGAACCAATTTGTCCGACAGATCGACGAGCTCTTCGGTCTTTTCTAGCAACAGTGGCTTCAAAGCTTCCTCATCGTCCAAGCTCTCCAGCCCCATCTTGAGTGTGATGAGACCACCCTTGAGATCGTGACGCAATCGCGAGGCGACCTGAGAGAGGTACTGCTCAAAGCCCGGCGCGCTCATTTTCCGTTCTCTCCGTCGTCCATTTCACTGGGCAACAAACCGCCCACCCCAGCTTCGGGAACTTCTATGGAGCTGTGCTCGGGAAGTGGGAACGAGTTGAGCTTGTCCACGAATTGCCTGAGTCGACCGAAGGCACGCCTTCGAAAATGAAACTTCAACCGAGGAAGGTGGGAAATCGTGCGGTCGGTCTCCTGGGGAAGCGCGGAGGTAGACTCGATGCTCCCCGACTTGATGATATCCACAAACTCCTGATTGAGGATCTCGATCTCCTCGTCGGACAAGGGGGCTTCCAGGCGCACAACCAGTTGGTCTCCAACATAGCGCATACTGTGAAAGCGTCGGTAGAACATGTCGATTTCGTGACAGGCTTCATCCACCGAGGAGGTCACCTTGTAGAGAGAGAGATCGTCGGGACTGATCATGCCTCTAGAGAGCAAGCGCTCCGTGTTGTAACGATGCCAGTCTGTCCAAAACTCCGACCCTTCGGGGTGGAGGAAGACGATCGGGACCATGTGAGATTTCCCCGTTTGAATGAGAGTCAGGACCTCTAGCCCCTCATCGTGTGTTCCAAATCCGCCCGGACAGCACACAACCGCGTGAGTATCCTTCATAAAGGCCAGCTTTCGGGTGAAGAAATACTTAAAGTTGACCAACTTCTCGTCGCCTGCGATGTAGGGGTTCGCAACCTGCTCGAAGGGCAGCTTAATGTTGAGACCAAAACTCTTGCCTTCACCAGCCCCCCTGTTGCCAGCCTCCATGATCCCGTGCCCGGCACCCGTTATGAGCATGTAGCCACTCTCGGCGATTCGGGTGGAGAATTCGCAAGCTTGTTGGTAATCGAGCGTTTCTGGCGAACATCGCGCCGAACCAAAGATCGCGCACTTTCGAACCCTCCGGTAAGGCCTCATGACTTTGAAGGCATACCGCAGCTCTTTGAGCGCGGTGTTGATAATCTTGAGGTCTCCCAGGTCTGCTCCATCTTGAGCGAGTTTGACCACAGTGACCATCATCTGGTGGAGGAGGTCCACATCCGTCGATGCTCCCGCCTGGTGCAATATGTCTTGAATAGAACTGTCGAGTTGACTGTTCCCAGTACTGTAACGAAATGGCAAACGATATTCCTTAATTTATAGTAATTTCTGACTCCGCTGAGTCGCCCGCGCTGTGCCTACCCTTTGGGAGGGCGAATAACAGGCTTGCCGCACGACGGACACCGGAGGACTCCGAGCGACTCACTGCAGTCCTCGGACCAGTGAGGAATCGCCGTGGGTCTATCAAAAAAATGTTCACAATCGGCATTCGTGCAGAAAACCGGAAAGGGATTGCCCTGCAGATTGAATTTTCGAGTCACCATCTGTCCCAGACCGTTGACGGGGTCTCTCTCGTAATGGGTTACTCGATACTTCTTCTCACTCATAGGGACGTTTTTGCCGAAATCAGTGTAGGCACCTCTCAAGGACACCAACTTGGAACAAGATGAGGAGCAAACTCTTGACTTTGGAGCAGCGATTTTGCCCTCGCCGCAGAACTCTCGTCAACTCCCGGTAGGGCCAGGGAGCCTCTTGTGCGAACACCGGCCAATGAAAAACGAGAGGGTGCCTAATAGCCTCGACACATCCACCTTACCCTTTCCCAAGGAAGGGGTCGTTGAACAGCACGTCCATCTTGGAGGTGCTGTGCCGATCCACCGCTTGTTTGAAGCTGCCGTCGACCGGGGTATTCGCCTCCCCGTAACCAGCTACGACGAGTTTTCCAACTTGCTGCACAGACGCAAAGCGAATTCAGGAAGCCTGGAAAAGTACCTCGAGATTTACGAAGTCGCCGAACGGATTCAATCCGGGCCTCGCGCCTTGCGCGAGAGCGTCTTGGTGGCCTTGAACGGAGCGGCTCGGACCCAAGGCTCAAGCGCGATAAGCTTCGAGGGGGAAGCTCTGCCCTCAACCCGAGCGCAATTGCCCATACGAGCCCTCGAACTGCGCTTCAACCCCATGAAGCGCAATTCAGGGGGAATCTGGGACCTCGACCGGGTGATGCTAGCCGCCTGCTCTGCGGTGAGCGAAGTCAAAACAGCTTACAAAGGAAAACTTCAAGCGGGTCTCATCGTCTGTTTGGGTCGCGACCTTCCCATGGACCAAAATCGGGTTCTGGCGGAAAAAACAGCCCTCTGGGCCGATCAGGGCCTGCCCGTTGTGGGCATCGACCTCGCCGGTGCGGAGTCGGCCAATCCTCTCACCGATCCCAAAGTCCTCGAAGAGATGGCCGAGGTCTTCGCCTTGGCCGGGCCCTTGGTAGGGCGAACAGCCCACTGCGGCGAGACCAGAACCACCGATCTTGCCACCTTCAAAAAGACCCTGACCGCCATCAAGGCCGACCGAGTGGGCCACCCCTTGGTGGCGGCCCGCGCTTACTGGGAGGACAACGACCCGAGTGGGCTTCACTTCCTCCGGGAGCACAACATCGTTGCCGAGCTCTGCGTCGTCTCCAATCTGCTCACGAGCGCTGTCGAGTCTCTCGACACCTACGGGCGGCTGCTCGACCTGTTCGACGAATTTGAAGTGCGCTACACGTTCAGTACCGATGCCCCAGCTCTGCAGAAGACAACCCTCGCCAGCGAACTCCAGCTCTTACTCGACAACGGAGCCGCTACCATAGAGCAACTCGCAGCCTCCTTTGAAACAGCCTCGGAGTCGAGCTTCTTGCCTCCCCCAGGCGAGGCAACGCTGCACCGGAGCCAATGGTAGAGCGACAGCGGGGCGAGCCTGCCAGGCAAGCCCCTTAGAAGGGATGTCGTTGCGGTCTCTCGCAAACCCAAAACTTATGAATCTGTGTAACCGCCACTTTCTCAAACTCTTGGATTTCGCACCCGCTGAGCTCGAGCTGCTCGTTCAGACCTGTCTCACGCTCAAGCGGCTGCGCGCTGCTGGACAGGAGCGCCCGACCCTGGCGACTCGCGATCTCGCCATCGGCTTTGAGCAGGAGTCCCAAGAGCTTCGCTGGATGGCTCAAGTCGCTGTATCCTCCGTCGGACTGCGGCCGCACTATTTCGGCCCCGGGCAGACCGGATTTGGAGAGGGTGATTCGATCCCTTGCAAGAGCAGACAGATCGGGCGACTGTTTGGGGCCTTGGTGCTCTTCGGTCTGGCTCAAGAGCGAGTGGAAGAGATCGCGCGAACCTCCGGGGTTCCGGTCATAAATTTGGGAAGCACAGAGTTTCAGCCCATTCCCACCCTGGCGGATTTGGCCACGATAGCCGAGGCTTCGGCCAGACCTTTGCCAGAGCTCAGCCTGACCTTCCTCGGCGACGGCACCTCCAGTTTAGCCAAGAGCCTCATGGTCGGAGCCTCCAAGCTCGGTCTCGACCTGCGGATATGCGGGCCCAAGTCCATGCACCCAGACCTCAACCTCACCGAGACCTGCTTGGCCTTGGGCTCTGAAACGGGAGCCCAAATTCGGCTCTTCACCGAACCCGATCAGGCCGTCAAAGGCGCCGACTTTGTCTACTCCCACAGCTGGCAACTCGAGGGCGAGACGGATTTCGAAAAAAGGGTGGAGACCCTCCTCCCCTACCGAGCCACCAGTAGCCTTCTGAGCCAGAGCGGCCACAACCGATGTCGCCTCCTCCACCGACTGCCTGTTCTGCTCAATGAAGAGACCGCCCTCGGTAGCCAGGTCACAGAACGCTTCCAAGTCGACGGTCTAGAGGTGAGCAGGGAGCTTTTTGAGTCCTCGGCCAATGTCTGCTTCGAGCAAGCCGAGAATCAACTCTACTGCTGCAAAGCCGTCCTCACCTCGATATTGGGCTAGGGACGCGCGTCTTATGCCGCTGACACCCGAACAGCTCCCTGATCTGCTCCAGCTTCTGCGCCTCAAGAATGTTCCCCGAACCGGTTGGACGAGGCACCCTATCGGAGCCGAAGAGATCGAGTCCGTGGCCGACCATTCCTTTGGCGTCATTCTGCTCGCTTGGCTTCTTTGTCCCGATCATCTGAATAAAACAAGAGTGCTGGAATTGGCTCTTGTTCACGACCTTGCCGAGGTGAAGGTCGGCGACCTAACCCCGCACTGTGGCGTCAGTCCCTCGGTGAAGCGCAAAATGGAAGCCGAGGCTCTTCGTGAACTCACCGGCAATCTGGCCAAACGAGCCGACTGCGCGCGACTGTTCGAGGAATACCAGCAGCAAGAGTCCGAAGAGTCACGCTGGGTCAAAGCGATGGACAAACTCGAGATGACCCTACAGAGTCTCAATTACGAAAAAGACCACCCCGTCGATCTGAAGGAGTTTCGCCTCTCTGCCTCTGAAAAACTCAAGCCGCTAGGACTCGCCTGGTTGGTCGAAGAGGGTCGCTCTAGCACCTGATCCGAACGCTCCTCAACCCTACTCATTCATTGAAGAAACGGTCTCGCTTGAGATCCTCGACCTGAAATTCGAGAAGCTGCTTGGGAGTGAGACTAAGAGCGCTGATGACCGGCTGAAGTTTCTTCCAAAAGTGAGGAGCCAATGCCGGATCGTCCAGACTGGAAAACTGACCAGCGAGATGGAGAGAGCGCTCGGCTTTAGGGCACGCCAACACCAGTGTCCCAGTCTCGGTCTCTCTCTCTAGAGCGAAGGTTGCGTGCAAGGGCAGGCAGTAGAGACGGTTGAGATTGAGGTTGAAACCACAGCATCGAGCCCAACCGGTCTTGACTCCGGAAACGGAGTCTAAAGTCAGCAATACCTGAGGAAACAAGGGCCCTTTTCGAATTCGATGGAAAAGTTCCGTATTTTCTGGCAGGGTCAAGAGTGAAGCCACATGAAGCAAGTTCTTTTTCTGGAGATTGATCCCTTGAACAATAGAAATAACTCTAAACCTACAACCTCGTGGGTCGCAGTCGTACTCTTTCTCATTGCAGTCCCCTTCGCCATGTCCCTGTTCGGAAGCATGTGGCTCGGTGTCCCCAAAGAGTCCCATCAAGGCGATGAACTCTTTTCCAGACTCGATCTCAAGCCCGTCCCTCTCTCCGAGCGAGAATCGCTGCTGTACGGCAAGCTCTTCTTTTGCCGCCTCCGCTTCGAACCGGAACACCTCGGTGAATTCCTCGCACAACTGGAGGACTTCGACAGCAAGACCGGCACGCCTGAGAAACCCATCTCTCTGCAACTCGAGCGCGCTTGGTGGGACCCCAACCCGCAGAGCGAGGGACGATTCTTCGTCAAAGGAGCCCTCACGCTGTGGAGCCCGCTGCAGGAACCAGAGCTTTTTTATGGCGTGGTCTCGGGGCAGTCGGCAGGTGTAAAAGAGGAGGCTACAAAGTCTCAGAAATGACAAAATTCGCCTACTTCTGCGGCCACGAACAGTGGCACCCTGAACAACTCGTCCAGCACGGTCGCCTGGCCAAGGAGTCCGGCTTCGACATGCTCGTTGCCTCGGAACACTTTCACCCCTGGGTCGATGACGCTTCGGCCTCGGGTTACTGCTGGTCAACCCTGGGCGGGCTGAGCCAATCCGCACCTGGTCTCTACCTGGCCACCGGTGTCACAACCCC